>NZ_JBHJTJ010000027.1:0-65763 GCF_042267765.1 Gottfriedia sp. NPDC056225
TTTTGGTAATAATCTTGAAAACTCTTCTCCACCAAAGTATGAAGAATTAACTAGATTATTGAAGAAAAAGAGTATGATCAAGCATTAGATTTGTACAATGAAATTATGAAAGAAATTATTCAATCTTTATTTTAGATAAACAAAAAAGCCTGATTCTCTATTTTGAGAATCAGGCTTTTCATATTATTTAAAGAATTGCTCTTAGGCTGTTACGTCACGTTTAGAGAATACAACTAATGCTAATCCTAAGAAAACAACGAAATAAACTACTAGTATAATTAATGAAAATGACATTGTCATTCCTTTTACTAGCGGAGTACCGTTGATGTACTGCATTAAATCTGTGTTTGCAAATAGGATAAATTTTGTCCAATCAAAGAAACTAGCTAAAATATTTGTTACCGTACTTCCAACTGTTAATAAAAGGATTGAAATACCGATTGCAATTGTATTATTTCTAAACACAGTTGATACCATGAATGCCATTGTAGCTAGCATAAATGTTTCGATAAAACTCATTAAATATTGCTTTGCAGAATAAACTAGTCTACTTTGTTCCTCTACATGGCCATTGACATATGCTAAATAAGAATTATCCCCACTACCAGGTCCGAATAAAATTAAGCCTAGTACGCTAGAAACAATAAATAAAATAAATAACATTGCAAAACCAAATAGAATACTAGTTAAATATTTTGACATAATGATTTTAGTTCTAGAAAACGGACGAATAAGTAAAAGTTTAATAGTTCCCCAATTAAATTCACTTGCGACAATATTAGCAGAAACGATAATCGTAAATAATCCTACCAATATAATTAATTTTGATGAAACTTCCATAAAAGTCCACACACTTGATTTTTCATTAGGTGCAATATTATGCTCAATACGATACTCATTTATCGCAATTGTTCGTTCTAAGTACGGTCTTGTAATATCATTCTTATCACTTATACTTTTTAATTCCTTTTTATTTTGAGCTGTCTCATCTTGTAGTGATTTCTTCCAATTCTGATCAGCGCTTTGCTCTACTTTATTGTCGTTATATTTTATTATTGTACCAGTTACACCTACAAGTAAAATAACAAGAGCAACCATCACAATTGTTCCTGGTCTTTTAATAATCTTTATCCATTCATTCTGAATCAATTTTAACATGTTTTAAGTTCCTTTCTTTTTGAATTTCTCAACTAGTTAACGAGACTTCTAAAGCTTGTTAAACATTCGTGATTTCTAAGAAACGATCTTCCAATGTTTTTGCATTTGCCTTAAATCCATATACACGAATACGGTTTTCTACTAATAATTCAATGACATTCGGTACATCTTCTCTTGTTAATTCAATATGTATTTCTCCATCAACAACATTAGCGTTATGTTTAGTAAGAACTTTAAGTGCTGCTTCACTATTATTCACTTCAATTGAGTAAGTTTGTACATCTTCAGTTGTAAGCTCTGTTACTGTTTGTACATCCACTAGCTTACCTTGCTGAATAATCCCAATTCGGTCACACATCATTTCCATTTCTGCTAATAAGTGACTTGATACAATAATAGCCATGCCTCTTTTTTTCGTAAGTAGTTGCAAGTGATCTCTCATTTCTCGGATACCTGCTGGATCTAGTCCATTCGTCGGTTCATCAAGAATTAAAACTTTTGGATCATGCAATAAACATTGAGCTAAACCAAGTCGCTGCCTCATACCTAATGAATAGGTTTTAACTTTTTGACGGATTGCCCCAGTTAAGCCTACTAACTCAACAACCTCATCAATCTTCTCTTTTGTAACATTCTTATTCATTCGAGCATATTGCAATAAATTATCATAGCCGCTTAGAAACTTATACAACTCTGGATTTTCTACAATCGCACCTACATGCTTAATTGCATCCTCAAAGTTAGACTTAATACTATGGCCATCAATCACAACGTCACCTTCAGAAATAGCCATCAAACCAACCATCATCCTAATTGTCGTTGTCTTACCAGCACCATTTGGCCCTAAAAATCCAAAAACTTCGCCTTCAAAAATATCAAAGCTTAAATCAGAAACAATTTTCTTCCCTCTGATTTCTTTTGATAAGTTCTTAATTTGCACAATTGAATTCTTCATTTCGTCCTCCTTATTTCCAATATTTTCTAAATTCCTAATTATATTTTAACAAAATAATCAAGTAAACAAAACAGTCTAAAGTCTGAGTTTGTTAAAAGGTGGAAGATAATGTTACGAAAACATGAAAATTATTACATATTTCATTGTTTTGTGACATTTTTCAAAATTTTTTAATGTGAAGAATAAATTGACGGAAAGTAAATATAGAGAAGATTAACTCTATAATTTCATGTGGAAATAATAGTAAGATACGAGGACTGTTTGATGGTTTCAACGAACAAATATATGAAAAGAAAATAAAGAATACTTATTAAGTTACTTAGGTAGCATTGCATATTTAATTTTTACTATTATAAGAATCCATATAAGTACATAGGTACTACATAAAAAAATAGCCTTATCCCTCAATGAAATTGGGGTAAGGCTATTTTCTAGGAAATAAAATTTGTTTACCTACTAGTCATATTTGCTAAAATTTTATACTTCTTATGATTAATTACTGTGTGATCATGATCGTAATAATTTCGGTGGTTTCGATCTTTTCTCATATCTACGATTACAGAATTTGAAAGAACTTTTGTTACGATTCCTTTTACTGAGTTCGGATTTTTCTTGTCAAGATCCTCTTTTTTTGGAGTAAATTCAATTTCATCGCCTGGTTTTACATAGTATTTATTCATCGTTATGATTAGTTTATTATTTTCACACATATGTTTATCACCTTTTTTATTCTATTTTATTCAATATTACAAAAATATCTGAATATTCAAAAGTGAATTGGATACTAGATTATATTGTGACTCTGTACCTATAAATTGTTCTGATAGTATTAGATGGCTAATGCTTTATTCGTTACTGTGTATTTATTTATAGTATTACGATTGAGAAACGTAGAAGATAAGGAAACAGTACTTAAATATCTCTAAACTGTTACTATAATATAAAGACAGTAGGCATACCCATGATATCGAGTATGCCTACTGTCTTTAACCTTACTTCTATTCAAATTGAAATTGACTGATGCAAAGTTTGAATCATTACCCTTTAGGCAAAAACCCTAAAGTAGATTCCCTTTTAACTAGCGCCACTTCTAATTGATATTCTTCAGTGTCATCTGTCTCTTCTATTAAATTGATTAATTTATTTGTTGCAGCGACGCCGATTCGATAAATTGGTTGAACAATTGTACTTAATTCAGGTTCGACCATTTCTGTTATTTTAATTCCATCAAATCCAATAATAGCTATGTCAGTTGGAACGTTGATATTTAACATTTTTAATGCTTTTAAAGAGCCTATTGCCATTAAATCATTTGCAAGAAATATACCATCTACGTCTGGATGGTCCTCAAGCAACCGTTGGGTTAATTGCTTGCCACTTTCCATCGCAAAATCTCCTTGGTAAACAATTGGTTCTTGTATTGGAAAATATTTTTGCAAAGTATCTTGATATCCTCGAAGCCGGTCAATCGCAGGAATAAAAACATCAGGACCACTGATATGAGCAATTTTTTTACATCCAAGTTTATACAAATGTTCGACAGCCATTATGGCTCCTTTATAATTATCGACACCTACAGAGTTTGCAGTATGTGTATCAACAGCACGGTCTACTCTAACAAATGGAATTTGTAAATTCTGTAAGCTTTTTAGGATTTCTTCATTAAATTCAAATGACGCCAACACAAAACCATCGATATACCTACTTTGAAACTCCTTCCAAAACTTAGGGTTCTTTAGATCATCATTATTAGAATTAACTAGTATTAAGCTATACCCTTTTAATTTAGCAACTTCTTCTATTGCAACAACCAATTCTGGAAAGAACGGGTTTGAAATATCAGGAATAATTAAGGCAATAGTTTTCGATTTTTGTTTCGCAAGTCCTCTAGCAATCTCGTTTGGTTTATAATCAAGCTTTTTCATAACTACTTTAATTTTTTGTTCGGTTTCTGGACTAATATAGCTTATGTTATTTATATATCTTGATACCGTAGCTACAGAGACACCCGCTTCTTTTGCGACATCCCGTATCGTCGCTTTCTTATTTTTCACTGGATTATACTCCCCTAAAATATAACAGATTTTCTCATATGTATTATTTTGTTATTCTGATTCGATTAATCGTTTTACTGTTTCAGTAATTGTTAATCCCTTTAAATGCGGAACACAGAACCCTTTTATGGTATCAACACTATCTACCCAACTTTTCGAAATTGATTCCATTCCACTCATTGCACCTGCCAATGCACCAACCATTGCAGGCATGCTGTCGGCTTGTTTTGGTAACATAAGTGAGAGCATGATACTCTTTTCAAAATTTCCTTCTGTAGCAAGAATTATAGCATAGGCAATCGCTAAAGTCTCAGGGGCTATATTTCCATAATTATAAATTGAGTTGACTAGTTGGTTATTCCAAAGAGGCATTGCAGCAAATCCATCGTTATTAGTTGATTCCAAAATCGAAATTGCTTGGTTTACTTTTCTACTTAACCATGTATTTTCAGGGATTTGTTTTAATCCTTCATCAACAATTTCCTTCGCTGAAGCACCATCAATTGCAAGTGCAATACTTGCTGCCATTGCCTTTGCAGCGTATACTCCATCTTCCGCATTTGTGATTGATGCCATTTTTTCTGATACAATTGCAGCTTTATTTGGGTCGCCATGGAATTTAATTCCGATTGGTACTGCTCTCCCTACAGCCCCATCATCGAAATGATGCGGATTGTCATTCCCTGTTGCAGGGGATATTAAACCCTTTTTAATATTTTCAATAGAAGCTCTCTCACTAATTCCGCTCCATATTTCATGTTCATGTTGAACGACAAGTTTTTTCCATTGTTCAAGGAATTCTACTTCATTGAAATGAGATGATTCAAGTAACATAAGTGCAGAAATCATAGCAAATTCAGTATCGTCTGTCCCAGAAAAGTCTAAAATACTTTCATCCATTGCATGAGTAAATGGCAACGAAAATTTGTTAATTTTATATTCATCAGTCTGTTTACTAAAGTCCCAAAGACGATTCCTTCTTCTTGTTGGTAAAACTGTCGTTCGATGATACATAGCTGGAAACCCTAATGAATCTCCAATTGCAAGCCCTAAAAAAGCTCCACATGATTTACTATATAATGTTTGGTAATTCATTATAAACCCCTCCCAACAATAACATCTGTGAACCTCTCACTTAAATCACGTATATCAATTCCTCTTGTTTTCTTAACACATACTCCCTTAATCACATTAATTCTACTTTTCCAATCCTCCGGAATAACGCTTGAACCGTTTAATGCCCCTGATAATGCACCATTCATTGAGGCGATCGTATCTGAATCTCTGCCAATATTTGTTCCACCTAAAACTGCTTGTATGTAATCTCCCTTTGATGCAGCAAATACACCATATGCTAAAGCCGTAGCCTCAGGAGCAACGTCTGCCCAAGGATAATAGAAAATTGAAACTTTATTATAGAGCTCTTCCATTGCCTCTTGTACATTAGAATATTTCATCCCAATATTTACTGCTTCATCTATTTTTCGATAAGACCATGAATCTTTTGGTAATACGTCTAGGCCAGTCTTAATTACCTTTTCAAAGGAATCACCTGTCATAGCATAAGCAACACTAGCAGCAATCGCCATTCCACAATAGACGCCGTCTCTGTCATGACTAATTCTTGCCTCAATTTCTGCTATTTTTGCAGCTTTTTCTGGGTCACCAGCAAAATAAACACCTACTGGAGCTATTCGCATGGCTACACCATCACTCCACATTTCATGATTATCCATACCTGAATAAGGAGCAACAAGTCCTTTTCTTAAATTAAAAATAGCATCAACTTCGCTAAAACCTCCACCTTTAAATCCACCATTTTGGTCTAATAAGTATTGGCTCCATTCATTTGTCATATCTTGATAAGTTAAATTTTCACCATATTTAAGTAAGATTAGAGAAGTTAACATCGAGTATTCCGTATCATCTGTCCCAACAGGATCGTCTGAAATAAAACCATCCACCCATTTGTATTTCTCCCTTATTCCTTCTAGTGTCATTCCCTCAGTTGGCGCACCAAGTGCATCACCAACTGAAAGACCAATTAGACATCCGTATACTTTATCGTAAATTTCTTTCCGATTCATACTACTCACCTCATTTAATTAATCAAACAATGTGATTGACTATATTATAAAAGGCAGCTTTCGCTACCTTTCATAAACATCATCTTTATAATTCCTTCACAGAAAAATTAGATATGATCGATTCCCCTTGTTCTAACATTGCAAATCCGATCATTCCTCGATTAAATCGATTATGCTCAAATAAGAGAATTGCTTCATTATTAATAGAAAAGCAGATTTCATTTCCTTTGCATTTCAATTCAAACTGATACTCTTCATCATGCTTCCACTCATATGGAATAGAGTGTATACGCTCAATTCCAAAATCGTTCGAAATTAATGAAACTTGATTTTTTCCATCAAAACCGACTTGGTAATGGCGCTCTACTCCAGATGCTCTAAATAGTAGATTGTGAGAGTTACCTTTCTTCGGTAAAATGGATGCATTCATGATTACATCTTTTGTATAATAGTTTCCTGTGAATGATGCACAGTCTGTTAAACTATTAACTCTCATTTTTCCGTTCTCTAATGTCCACTCACCTCGATGATGAGAAAATGGAGTTACGCTAAGAAATTCAATTGCTTGTTTTGAAAAATCAATTTCATAACAAGACTTTCCAAAAATCCTGAATTCATCAAAATATAATTTACCAAATGCTCTTTTTGTTAGTTCTGACGGACTTTCAATAATAAATCCTACTTCATCAATTAAATCCCCATCAGTATCTGGAACGACAAATTCAACCTGATTCCATTCACCATTTGTAAGTTTAATAGAATTCAGTTTTACAGTCTCTTTAGAATAAGTATTTCGAATATAAGGTGTTAAAATAAAGTCTTCACCTTGAATTTTATCGGAATAGATTTTTAAAGAGACGCTTTGTCCACTATAAATCTGAGGTGCAAACGTTGGCTTATATTTTTCATCATTAAATTCTTCTCTTCTGTAGAAAGGTTTATAGAAAACTTTACTACTTTCACCTTTTATCATTCTATCGATAAAGATTTCAAGTGACCCTTTGCTTTGGTACCCATGCTCTGAATTATGTCTTAAGAATGTTTTAAAAGGGAAGTCTGTTCGGAATCCATGTGTAGATCCCGGTAAAGTGAAATCAAAATAAATTTCTTCTTCTCGATAGCTATTTAATAATTCAACAGATGGCTCCTGATTTGCCATCTTGTAGCCTAATAGTGCAACAGATTTAGAGAATGTAGGGATATCTAAAATGTTTAAATAGCCAGAAACACTTGATGTGGCGATAAAATCATTAATCGGTTTTCGATAACGATCAGCTATTCCGTCAATTCCGGTAAAAACACCTAAAATTGTTCCAACATTTCCAGCATTGCAGTCTGTATCCCATCCACACATCGTTGCAATCTCAATTGTTCTTGCAAAGTCGCCATTACCATAAAGTAACGATAAGATACACACACCCGCATTTGGTATAATATGGCAGATACCTGGGTATTTGTCATATCCCCATTCGTCCTCAAGATACTGACGGCAAAGGCGGAAATCATTTGGCACTTGCTCATGAAAATCTAGAACTGCTCTAACAACTAGAGCATATGTAGATTCTTCTGGAATCTCTTTTAAGCCAGCTTCAATAATTGCTTCGATCGATTTTGCAGAAAATGCTTGAGCGATACATGCGGCAATAAATCTCGCTCCAAATAATCCATTTTTATCATGTGAAACGCTTGCTGCGATTTCAGCGTAATCTGCTGCTTTTTTAGGATTATTAGGAAACAGTAAGCCCCAACTATCAACAAATATTTGCCCGCCAATTTGCTCTGCAAGGACAATTCCGTTTACTTCAGAAGATCCAGATTTTGGCGCAGATATACCTTTTTTCAAATTATTATAGGCAGTATGCTCCGTACTAATGCCTTCACCGCCCCACCAAAACATCCCGATTCCTTCACGTGTATAGTTTAACCAAGCTCGACCTACATCTTCTGGTGTTAATTCACGATCTTTTGCATCATCAAATAATGCACGAAGGAAAAATACTGGACCGTTGGCATCATCATCAGCAGAAAAAGTTTTGTAGTCCTTTATATAGCCATTAATATCACCATAGACATCTTTAATGATTTCTGGTGTCCACTCTGTTGGTTCAACCGGTGCACCAAGTCGGATTCCAGCGTTCATTCCTAAAAATCCAGCATATACCTTTTCTAAATAATCATTAGAAATCATCTCTTTCACTCCACTTCCAGGTTACACTTTTCCTCAAAAAAATCTTTTTCTTTGTTCATTAATATGTAAATCTTGCAATATAATCTCTTTTGCAACTTTAGCAAACGTATCGGATAAATGAAGTAGATTCATCTTGTTTGTTGACTCTAAGATTTGAATATCTTCTTGTTTGATAACACTATAACCATACTTAGCTCCAAGAATTACCCCAATCATCACACCAATGGAATCAGTATCACGCCCTGAATTAATACCGTCATAAATAGATTTATAGAATTCTCCATTATTTAAAACAATAAATGCCAATGCCATTGGTAGTTCTTCAATTGAAAATAACCTACTCGGTGTATAGTGATTTGATGGGATTCCGACCTTTTCTATTTTGCGATGAACATCATCCATCATTGGTGAAAACTTCACGAGAATACTTTGGAATGTTTCGATAACTTGATCCATCTCTGCCTGATCTACTCGTAGTTTTCTTGCAGCTTCTGTTAATTCAATAATCGCTTGTTTTGTGCCGTCTTTCGCATAATGAATCGCCGTCTCAACAATTTCATCAATGCTTACATTTTCTTCAAAAGCCTTTGCCACACATGCAGCCAAAACCCCTGCTGCCTCAAGTCCATAACTACTTTGATGTCCCATAGCAAAAAGGATTGCTTCATCATAAGCTGCTTTTGGATTACCTGCATTAACTACACCTATTGGAGCAATGTACATGGCTGCTCCACAATTAATCATATTTCCAATGCCACCCTCTCTTGGCTCACAATTAGCCAAAACATGTCGCATGAATATATATTTTTCAGGATAAAACAAACGATCAATAATTAATGCTTCACGGCCAAATTCAGGAATATATGTTTTTTTAAAGGCAATTTCTTTCACGAATTCATTCCCAACATCATAAGCATCAAGATGTCTTTTTTCCTTTAAATAAACATTAATTAAAGCCGCGGTCATCAAGGTATCGTCTGTTACGATACCTTGTCCACGCATTTTACCAAGTGTTACATCAAGTGGAGCGTCTTCTTTATACCATCTAGTATTCAATGACTCTACTCGTTTATATTTCTCTTTTATTTCTTCATAGGTAAGCTTTTCAATCGGTGCCCCAAGTGCGTCACCTAAGGCTGTCGAAAGAATAATACCTCTTACACGATCCTTAAACGTAACCATATTAAGCACTCCTTACTTTATTTTGTCATTTGCATATTTAGTAAGCTCATCTCCACCAGCTTTTTTCCATTCTTTTACAAACTTGTCAAAGTCACTTACAGGGCGCTTTCCTGTGATAATATCAGATGCGTATTCTTTATAAAGGTTTTCCATTGCATCCCAATTAGCAATGAATTTCTCTGGTAAAATAAAGCTATTATCTTCAGAATAAGCTTGTTGAACCATTTCTTGAGATTTCAAAGCAGGCTCACTTAACAATGGTGTTTTTAATGGCTGTTCCGTTTTAAAATCTGTTGGCTCCCAATATCTAGCAAACCACTCACTATAATATTTATCAGTTAATGCAATTTGTCCGTTATCAATCTTATATTCTTCATTTTCATAACCTAGACGATCAAGCATTTGGCCCTTTGGACTTGCTAAGTAATCCAATACTTTGAAAACTAAATCTTTATGTTTTGATTGAGAAGAAATAGCATATCCGCGTGACTCTTTTGTTACATCTGTTCCACCAAAGCCTTGGTAAATTCCTTTTGCAGCTGGTAAAACTTCTAATTCAGCTTGTTTGCCATTCACTTGAGTCATTTTACTGTTGTATAAATCGATTACTTTACCGTTTGTTCCAGTAATGATTGCAGCATCGCCATCATAGAATGCTTTCTCTTTTGTATCCCATTGTTTTGTTAAATATTGCGGATCAAGAATGCCATCTTTATAAAGTTTGCTATAGTAAGCTAGCAATTCTTTTTCATTATTTGATACTTTCGAATAAACATATGTTCCATCACTATTCTTTAACCAAGTTTGATTGATCCCAAATGCCATTTTAAAAATAGAATCTAGTTCTGCAATATCGCCTGCAGCCGTAAGTCCGTAAGCTGGTTTTTTGCCACCACCTGGGTGCTTCGTAACTAATTCTTTTAAGAACGCATAATAATTATCCGTTGTAGGATTTGCCATTAATGCTTGTGCGCTAGTCATTTTATCAAACCAGTCTTTTCTAATGACTGGAGTCTTTTGGTCAAGTGGTTTAATCCATAACAAGTAAGGATAGTTGTTTAATCTTTTTTCGTCATACGGTTGAAGCATGTTTTTAATATTCTTCGACTGATCAATATATGGTGTTAGTTTTTCTAATAAATTTTGTTGTGAAATCGGTTGGTCCCCACCTTGGAAGTAAATTAAATCAGGAATATCTCCACCAGTTAATAATAGATTTAATTTTTCAGCATAATCTCCTTGTGGTACTTCTACTAGTTTAAATTTCACATTTATATTTTCATCTCTTTTTAAAGCTTTTTCTAATTCATTGTAATACTTTACTGATGCAGGATTAGATGGAGAATCATCTTTTGCAACTACTCGAATAATTGTCTTCCCATCCGCTGTTTTATCATTTGTATTCGTTTCTTTGTCGTTTGAACAAGCAGCAGTTGTAAATACTAGTAGTGCACTAAAAATTAACATAAGTAATTTCTTCATTTTTTTACCCCCTCATAAATTTTAAGTTTTTTTGACCATTTAACATGTTTAACCATTAGTCTTTTACTCCACCTTCAAGCGCACCCTTTGCATAATATTTTAAGATTAGTGGGTACAGTATTAATAAAGGAATCATTGAAATTATGATTGTTCCGGCTTGTAGAGAAGAAAAATCTAGATTAGCAATTTGTTTATATGACCCACCAGTCAAATTCCCTAACATTGAAGTATTATCCCTCATCACTACAAATTGTCGAAGCACAACTTGTAATGGCCATTTATGTGGATCGGTAATATAAATAGTAGCTCTGAAATATTCATTCCAGTGATAAACTCCATAGAATAATCCAAGAGTTGCAAGTGCTGGCTTTGATAGAGGTAGCATGATTTTCGTAAAAATTCTGAAATGCCCTGCTCCATCAATTCTAGCAGCCTCTAAAATACTATCTGGTACATCTTCAAAGAATCTCATTAAAATAAACAGATAGAACACATTAATTGCCTTGTATAGAATTAAAGAAGAGTAAGTATTAAGTAATCCTAAATTTTTAACTAATAAAAATTCTGGAATCAATCCTGGTTCAAAAACCATTAGAATAATAAGGAAAACCATAATAACTTTTTTTCCTACAAAGTTCGTTCTAGCTAGCACATAGGCTGCCATTGCAGTTAAAAATAGATTTAGCGCAGTTCCAATAACCGTTATTAAAAATGTGTTAAAAATACTTCGTAAAATAAGTGGATTTGAAAGCAATATTTTATAATTAATTAAAGAAAATCCTTCTGGCAAAATACTTAACCCTTTTAATTTATGAACTTTTAAAGGGTCTGAAAGAGACATTGCCAGTAAGTTCAAGATCGGTATTAATATCGATAAAGATATTAAAATTAAAACTAGATAGATGGCTATTTTTATCCAATTAACTTTCTTCAAAACCTACACCTCCCTATTACCAAACACCCTTACCTGAAATCCTTTTTGAGATAAAATGTGTTCCGAGAATTAAAACTACTCCAATAACACCCTTAAATAAACTAGCCGCTGTTGCATAAGAGTATTGAGCATTTAAAATACCGATTCTATAAACATATGTATCTAAAATATCAACGACACTAATTACGGAATCATTTATCATGTTAAACACTTGATCGAAACCAGCGTTCAAAAAGAATCCTAAATTTAAGATAAACACCGTTACGATCGTACTTGTAAGTTCCGGTAGAGTGATATATCTCATTTGTTGTAAACTAGACGCCCCGTCCATACGAGCAGCTTCATATAATGATGGGCTTATTTTCATGATTGCTGCTAAGTAAAGAATGGAGTCCCATCCAGAAGAACGCCACATTTCTGAAAAAACTAAAACCCAACGAATATGACTTTTACTTGTCATAAAGTCAACGGATGGTAGATGGAAAAAGTGACGTATAACATTCACGCCTCCATCAGTTGGATTTAAAAGACTAATCCATATACCAGCAATTACAACCCATGAAAGAAAGTGCGGTAAATAAATGACAGATTGTACATACTTTCTAAAAGGCCCAGTTCGAACCTCGTTGATTAACAATGATAATATAATTGGAATCGGAAAAATGAAGATGATCTTCATTGAGCTAATGATGACAGTATTTTTTAATACATCCAAAAAAGCAGGTGAGTTGAATAAAAGCTTAAAATGCTTTAGACCAACCCAAACATTGTCACCAATTATCCGATAATCCTGAAAGGCAAGCTTCATCCCTAGCAATGGAATTACATTAAATATAAAGAAGTAAACAATTGCAGGAAGAAGCATTAAATAGATGACCCAATCTTTTTTAATTTTCGATAGCGTGGTCTTCACCTTCATGTTTCAACTCCTCTTTCCATAAAAGGTCTACTTCACTTCGATATGGCATACCGGTTTGAGCACCTTTTTTTGTAACAGATAATCCAGCTACAATCGTTCCGAATCGAATACTGTCATAAAGATTTTTCTCCTCTGAAACTGCTACTGCAAACGCTCCGGAAAATGAATCGCCTGCACCAGTTGTATCAACAGGTTCTACTTTTATAGCTGGCACACGAACAATTTCTTGTCCATCATAATAAACAACACCATCCGTACCACATGTAATAATTAATTGGTTTGGATAGTTTATCAGTAACTTTTCCATTGGAAGCTTACAATCAAAAACGATTTCATACTCGTGTTCATTTGGTGTTAAATAGGTGATCTTATCAAATAGATGTGCCTTAATTTTATGCGCAGGGGCCGGGTTAACGATTATTATTTTGCCTTTTTCATGTAGAATAGGGATTAAATACTCCATTAACTCGATTGGCGTTTCCATTTGGAATAAAACAACATCATACGTAAGCAATCCTTCTAAAACTCTATTAATATAGCTAACATCTGTAAAATCATTAGCCCCAGGTACAACTAGAATTCGATTCTCGCTATTACAAATTTCTATAAATGCTACACCAGTATGGCTTCCTTCAACTAGATTTAAATTTTTTATATCTAACGTTTCGTTTTTCATATTTTCGATAAAGATTTCACTAATCTCATCTTTACCAACTGAGCCAAATAAAGCTACTTCAGCACCTAATCGGGAAGCGGCTACAGCCTGGTTAGCACCTTTACCTCCTACAGATAAAAAGAATTGATTCCCTAATAGCGTTTCACCTATTTCGGGTAATTTTTCTGCTTCAACAAAATAGTCCATATTAATACTACCTACAACTGCAATCTTCCTCACTAGTCATCTCCGCCTCATCAAAAGTAATCTTCATTAGCGGTGCATGTTGTTGCGCACCATATACATCTCTGTCTCCTACACTTCCTGAAGAGACTTCTCTTTCAATCGTAATTTTGATTCCCAATGCTTGGTCAAAGAAAACAAGATGGTGAACCTGTTCTTCACGTAAATTATATAAATGACAAATTGTCTGTTTTGTAATCTTGCCTGAGTTTTTAACTAGTTGATAAACTCGTTCTGAATCAAATAAAATGTCCAATGTGACTTCAAAAGGACCTGAATTTTTACTTCTAAGTACTTTTGCTAAATCAAATAATGTAACCATTACTCTGCCCTCCTACAAGTACTCAATTTGAAACGGATTATCATTAATTTCCATTAAATGATAGATAGAAAACTCGTATACCGCCCCAAATTCGACATCACTTGGTGCAAATGGAAATGCTAGATTTCCCGCAGTCGACTTGCGCTTTTCGTAACCAAAGTGTAGAAAAGTTGATCTGACTGTTGCACATATACTATTTGCTAGTTCTTGAGTCTTGGCGATAACTTCAAATAACACACCAATCTCATGGCCTTTAAATGGTTCGATCTCTTTTGAGCCAAGAACAGCGTCAATTCCATAATTTAAAAAGTTAATTTTGTAATCGTTTCGGTCAATTTCAGGATAATATTCAAATACTTGTTCCTTTACCCGATCTTCAATTTCATGGATATTTTCAATTAAAATTGGATCCCTGATGCCTGCCATAACAAATGTCCGATATGCAGTCTTTTTTGCACCTTCGAGTTTAATAAATGTAGTATCTTCAGAAATGAATCGGCTATTCGAAACTTCTACAACGCCATTTCCAGCATCATGAAACTCACAATCACTTAAATCAAGTCTAAATCCTGGTCCATGTAGTAAGTATGGATGTTCTTTCTCATAAAAAGTATGAGCTGCCACACTAATCGGCGTACATTTCCGTAATGGATTTAATGATTCGACTGTGAAGGAATTATCCTTTAAAACTCCTAAAATACTATCTTTTGTAGTTCCAGGTTCCGCACAAAGTGCACCACATTCTAAAATCTTGCCTAAATGATAAGCTAGTCCCGGGTCTTTTTGATGATAAATTCCAATCGCTGCAAATGGCGATGGATCATAAGCCCGGCCGCATATGATGATATCACTATCATTTTCTAATGCTTCTAAAATTGGTTCGTGTCCCATTTGAGCTACAATTTGAATTGTTTCTTTAATCGTCTCTTCATCTAGTTCAGGGATATTCTTAGTTAAAGGTTTAATTTTATGAGAACGATTTGCCTCAATAATTTCCTCTTGTGTAAAATCAGCCCAAATTACCGCAACTTTAGCGCTTAATTCTTTCTCTTTTAATATCTTTTTTATGATTGAAATCGTTGATTCTACATGTGGTCGCGCTCCCGCTCCACCAGCAGATCCAATAATAATAGGAATTTTTCTTGGAACACCATTTGTTATGATTAATTCTAAATCCTTCATTAATGCCCGTTCACTTACGATCGAAACACCTGCACCTAATTTATGAGGGCCAGCATCCGTAGACCCAGCATCAACAACGATTCCATGTATTTTATCTTTTAATCCATTTAAAAATGAAGTTGCTGGAAATCCATACCCAAGCATCCCACATGGGGACAAGATTTTAATTTCTTCTGACATTTCTATACCTTCTATCATTGTCGATTTTTATGTATGTGTAACCGGTTACATACTCTGTAAAAAAAAAGCGAACTTTTAGGAGCATTTTTACAAAGTTTATATGTAACCGGTTACATAAGATAATCATAATAATGATTCTTAAAAACGTCAATAACTAATTTTAAAATTTTTAGAATTAATTGATTATATTTTTTCACAGAAGTATTCCTATTCATCAAACTAAACAAATAAAAAGTTCCAAAAGTAAAAAACTCATCCATCTTTGAATGAGTTTTACTAATCCATATTCATAAACTTCTACTACATATAAAAAAATTTACTTAAATCGTTTTCTTAAATTTACTATCCAGCTTTACACTTGTATCTTCTTTATCAGTAACACGTTCAACTTTTCCTACTAGGAAGATATAAGATAATGCTCCTAATAATGTGATACATGCAATAAATGTAAGTGCTGGTGCAAAGTTACCGTCTTTCACTAGGAAACCAATCACGATTGGAATGATGATTGATGCAGTTCCTCCGATAAAGTTAAATACCCCGCCGGCAATACCGATTAGACGTTTTGGTGCAAGTAATGAAACAAATACCCAAGTGATCGAAGCAAAACCATTTCCAAAAAATGCGATGGACATGAATAATACAATTAATCCTGGACTATTAACATAGTTTGCTCCAATAATAGCGGTTGCTAATAATAACCCTGTAATAATTGGTGTTTTACGAGCTTTATCTTTAGATACTCCTCTTTTAACTAGGAAATCTGAAAGAAATCCAGAAGATAATACTCCGATGAATGCTGCTATAAATGGTAGGGATGCATAAAAACCAGTTTTAATAAAAGTTAAACCTCGGTATTCTACTAAATAAGTTGGGAACCAAGTTAAGAAAAACCATAATGTTGAGCTGACTGCAAATTGACCAATATAGATGCCCCATAATTTTCTGCTTGATAATACAATCCCTAAGTCTTTCTTAGTAAGCTTTGATTTTACTTGCTTTTCTGCGTTTTTCGAATCGAATCCATCACCTTGGCTAATGTAATCAAGCTCTTCCTGATTTACCCTTTTACTCTTGTTTGGATCACGGTATAAAAAATACCATAATACAGACCAAACTAATCCGACGATACCAGCAATAATGAATAATCCTCTCCAACCAAATGTATGTTCTAAGAAGATAAGCGTTGGCGTTAAAAAGGCTAATCCAATAAATTGTCCAGAAGTGTAAATTGATACAGCTCTCGCTCTTTCATTTTCTGGAAACCAAGTTGCTGCTACTTTACTGTTAGTTGGAAAGGCAGGAGCTTCAAATGCACCTAAACCTACACGCAAAAACATTAAGCCTGTGAATCCGCTTGCAAAACCTTGTAATAAGGTCATTAAAGAGAAACCTGCAATTCCAAGTGTGTGAGTATTTCGGTTACCAAGTTTGTCTAAAAGCAAACCACCAGGAATTTGTAAAGCACAATACGTCCAACCGAAAGCCGAGAATATTAATCCCATATCAACTGTATTTATACCTAGTTCTTTCGTGATAAACGGAGCTGCAACTGATATATTACTACGATCCATGTAGTTCACAATTACAGTAATAAACAACATAAAAACAATGCTATAACGAACTTTTGTCGCTTTGTTTTTCATTTTTTCTCAATTCCTTTCAAGGAAATTTATAATATTAAAATCTGAATATTAAGAAAAAGGAAATTATATGGGGTGGCTAAAATACCACCCCTATGTTTTACCACTCAGCTACGCTGCCATCACGATGACGCCATACTGGATTCTGCCATTGGTGACCTTCTTTTGCCATTTTACGTACATGCTCTTCATTAACCTCAATGCCAAGTCCTGGACCTTGTGGTATTTGAACATAACCGTTTTCGTAATGGAAGACAGATGGGTCTACAAGATAGTCTAATAAATCGCTACCTTGATTATAGTGAATACCTAAGCTTTGTTCTTGAATAAAAGCGTTATGTGCAGTTGCATCTACTTGTAAACAAGCTGCTAAAGCAATTGGGCCTAGAGGACAGTGCGGTGCAGCTGCCACATCGTACGCTTCTGCCATACTTAATATTTTCTTGCATTCTGTTATGCCGCCTGCATGTGATAAATCTGGTTGAATGATATCAACATAACCACCAGCTAATAAAGGTTTAAAATCCCATCTTGAGTACATGCGCTCACCAGTTGCAATCGGAATAGAAGTATGAGCTGCAATCTCTTTTAATGCTTCATTATTTTCAGGCAAAACTGGTTCCTCAATAAACATCGGTCTAAATTCTTCTAAAGCTTTTGCAAGCACTTTTGCCATTGGCTTATGTACACGTCCATGGAAATCAATTCCGATTCCAATATTTTTACCGACAGCTTCACGAACTGCTGCTACATTTTCTAACACGCGATCAACTTTATCGTAAGAATCGATATATTGAAGTTCTTCCGTTCCGTTCATTTTTACAGCTTGAAAGCCTTTTTCTACACAGTCTAGAGCAGCTTTTGCTGTATCGCTAGGACGATCTCCACCAATCCAAGAGTACACTTTAATTGAATCGCGACAAGCTCCACCAAGCAACTGATAAACTGGTGCGTTAAAGAATTTTCCTTTGATATCCCATAGAGCTTGGTCAATACCAGCAATTGCACTCATTAATATTGGGCCACCTCTGTAGAAACCACCGCGGTACATTACATTCCAATGATCTTCGATACGTAGTGGATCTTTACCAATTAAATACGTCATTAATTCTTCAACGGCAGCTTTTACAGTTGCTGCTTTTCCTTCGATGACAGGCTCTCCCCAACCGACAATGCCTTCATCAGTCTCAATTTTTAAAAATAACCATCTTGGTGGTACTTGGAATAATTCATAACCTGTTATTTTCAAAGTGAACACTCCCCTATCTCAATTGTTGCTTTAGCTGCTAAGGTAAATTGTCTTGCTTTTTCTGTTAATCTCACAAAATACTCATCTGTTAATGCTTCTTTTGTATTCACTAGTGAACTACCAATTCCTAGACCTGCAGCACCTGCAGTTAAATAGTCCCTAATATTATTTAAACCGACTCCACCTGTAGGTAGTAATGGAATTTGTGGCAAAGGACCATGAATATCTTTGATAAACTGAGGTCCGAGCACCGTTGCAGGAAATACTTTAATAATATCTCCACCCAGTTCATAAGCTTTTAAAATCTCAGTAGGTGTGAATGCAGCCGGAATACTGATCGCACCATATCGTTTTGTTAGTTTGATTGTTTCTACATTTAACGTCGGAGAAAGAATGAACTGTGCCCCAGCAAGTAGAGCGCTTCGAGCCGATTCAGGATCTAAAACAGTTCCTGCTCCAACTGCCATTTCTTTTCCAAATTCATCTGCAACCATCTCAATTGCTGATAATGCTTTCGGTGAATTCATCGTAATCTCGACGATTCGAATTCCACCTTCATATAAAGATTGTACAATTCTCAAAGTATCCTCTGGTCTTGCGCCACGTACAATCGCGATTAATTTATTATCTAGTATTTTTTGTAGTGTACTCATTTGCCGATACCTCCTCTTCCAATCTATCGATTTACTTCTTCTCCTGAAGTAATATTGAAAAATTGGTACAATTCTTCCCTATTAGGCAATCCTTCAATATCTCCATTAACAGTACAAACCATTGCCCCAATCGCACAGCCTCGTTTCACTGCTTCACCGATGCCTTGTCCGTCAAGAAGACCCGATATGACGCCCGCTGCAAACCCATCACCTGCACCAACTGGATCGACTACATTTTTCACGCTAAATCCATCCACATAACCTTGGTCAGAACTAGAATTTTCGGAATAAAAAGCACCTTTCTCACCTAGTTTAATGACAACTGTCTTGGCTCCTAGTGAATGAAAGGAAGCTGCTACTTGTTCACATTGCTTTGTTCCAAATAGAAACTCGCACTCCAGTATTCCAGGCAGAATAATATCAGATTGACCTGCGATGGCTAATAGTGTTGCCCGAGCCTCTTCTTCTGACCAAAGCTTTCTACGAAGATTTGGATCAAACACTACTTTTACACCATTTTCCTTCGCAACGCTAATCGCATGGAAAATCGTTTCTTTACAGGAAGTGCTAAGTGCAGGTGTAATGCCAGATAAATATAAATACTTCGACTTTGCAATATACCCTTGATCGATGAATGCAGGCGTAAGTTGACTTGCTGCTGAGTTGTTTCGGTAATAGTAAATATTTACATGATCCTCATTTACAATTTCTTTGAAAAATACACCAGTAGATGATTGTTCATCCATTGCCACTTGACTTACATCTACCCCTTCTCCTCTGACTGTGGTCAAAATTTGCGCACCAAACTCATCTTTTCCTAGCTGGCTAATCCATCCAGTTTCATGCCCTAATCTAGAAAGCCCAATCAACGTGTTAGTTTCTGCTCCCGCTATTTTAGAGTTAAACAGATTCGAATAACGCATTTTTCCCATTGAATTCGGAGTAAACAAGATCATCGTTTCTCCTATGCTTATAACGTCCATGTTTTCACCTTTTTTCTTATGAAATGCATCCAATTCCTTCAGAAATTTTTCTAGAAGTCCAAAGAACTCTTTCAACAACCTCACCCTGTTGAGCTAACATTCTTTCCTTTGGTCCAGCTACACTAATAGCTGCATGTATTTTACGATCTGCACCGAAAATAGGAGCAGCGACACAATACAATCCTTCTTCATTTTCCTCATCATCAATCGTGTATCCGATTAACGAATACTGATACAGTTCTTTCTCAAGCTCTTCCCTGTTGGTAATCGTTTTCGGTGTAATTGGTACTAATTGAATCTGATCCAAAATTCTGGAACGATCCTTTTCTGACATATTTGCTAAAAATGTTTTCCCTAAACCCGTACAATAAAGTGGCTTACGGAAACCTGTTTGAGCAGTCGTTCTAATTGAACGCTTACTATCAATTTTTAAAACATAAACTAATTCTTCCTCTGATAACGTTGCCATAAATACTGTTTCTTGAACATTTTGCATTAGCTTTTCAAGATAAGGCTTAGCAACTAAGGAAATATCTAAATTCTCCATCGCCATCGTTCCAATATGGATCAACTTCGCTCCTAATTTATATCGTTTTGAAGGGTCTAATCTTAAGTACCCTTGAGCTGAAAGGGTAGCCACTAAATTTGAAGTACTGCTCTGTGGAAATAATAGACTTTCACTTATCTCTTTAACCGTTAACCCATCAGGTTCACGAGATAATAATTCAAAAATTTGAAGAACGCGTTCTGCCGATTTAACCGACATATATTACTCCTTCCTCTATATCACATATGTGATATAGAATCATATATATGATTTTTATGAAGGAATACTAACATACGTATTTAAAAAACGTCAATAAAATTTGCAAACGTTTTCTGAAAAATTGAGAAATAATGATTATGACCAAATAATATTCAGTCCAAATAACCTAAATAATATCGAGTAAGAA
Organism: Gottfriedia sp. NPDC056225; assembly: GCF_042267765.1. Taxonomy (NCBI): domain Bacteria; kingdom Bacillati; phylum Bacillota; class Bacilli; order Caryophanales; family Bacillaceae; genus Gottfriedia; species Gottfriedia sp. NPDC056225. The sequence goes on from NZ_JBHJTJ010000027.1 coordinate 21,023, forward strand.
CTAGCACTTGCTCTCGATTCAGGGTAGAAGGCTCACGCAATTATTCACTCATGCCTTCATAGAAACCGCCGTTCCGCGTCGACAAGGGCATCTTTGTCTTACTCTACTCGGGACATTATGCACTTTCAGGACAAAAAAAAAAAAGCAAGGGAGTTTATAGACTCACATTGCTCTTATTACCAAATATACTTATGGGTGAACCGTCTCAGAAACCCCATCCAATTCTGCTCCATTTGAAGCAATTACCTTTTGAAACCAATAAAAGCTTTTCTTTTTATATCTTTTTAAATCTCTTAAATCTGTTTCATCACGATTTACAAATATAAAGCCATATCGTTTTTTCATTTCACCTTGAGAGCTAAGTAAATCTGTTGCGCCCCAAGTCAAATAGCCGAAAACTTCCACGCCTTCTTCCATTGCAAGTTTCATTTGTTCAATATGTTCTTTTATATAATCAATTCGATACTGATCATCTACCGTCATATTTTCATTTAATTGTTCCCTAACGCCAATCCCATTTTCTGTGATAAAAATTGGTAAGCGGTATCTTGCGTATAAATCCTTTAATGCGACTCTAAGTCCGATTGGATCGATTGACCATCCCCACTCATTTGCTTCTAGATTTGGATTTGGAGTTACTCCACTTATTACATCATTTTTATTATTTACATCTAACTTCACGGTCTGACTTTGATAATAACTAATACTTAAATAATCAACTGTATTTTCTTTTAATAAATTTACATCACCATCTTCAAAAGTCGGCATGATGCCTTTCTTTTTAAGCTGACTTGTTACATAAGATGGATATTCTCCATTCGCAAAAACGTCACAGTAGAAGTCAATTAACAACTCTTTTGTCTTTACATTAGCAATTACGTCGCTTGGTCTGCAGGAAATAGGATATGTCGTTAAATAAGTAACCATTCCAGCCATTTTTCCGTCTGGTATTATTTCATGTAGAACTTTAACTGCTTTAGCATGCGCAATAAATGAATTATGTACAGCCTGATAACTTAATGCTTCCTTATTTTCATCTGTTACTTTTACACCTAATAGTTTTGGCTGAATTAAGAATAGATTTTGCTCATTAAATGTTAACCAATACTTTACTTTATCTCGATAGCGTTCAAATACCGTTCTTACATAGTTTTCAAATAAATCAACTACTTTTCTAGAAGCAAAACCATTATATTTTTCTGCTAATGCTAATGGTATATCAAAATGGTATAGCGTGATTACAGGCTGGATCCCGTTAGCCAATAACTCATCAAATAAATTATCATAAAACTGTAATCCCTCTTCATTTGGTGCACCTTCCCCTGTTGGGAAAATTCTTGCCCATGAAATACTTGTACGATAAGCAGTGAAACCTAATTCTTTGAATAAAGCGATGTCTTCTTTATAGCGATGATAAAAATCAACTGCTATTTTCCAATCAGAAAATCCTTCTGGAACTGGTCTCGCATCGACGATCGAAGGGCCTTTTCCACCTTCATTCCAAGCTCCTTCAGTTTGAAAGGAAGTTACCGCTCCTCCCCATAAAAATCCTTCAGGAATAATCTCATTATTTGTCGGCATAGCTATTCCTCCATTTTAAAAGTAGTCATATTACTTTATGAGATTTCTTGGCCAAACTATTACTTAAATAATGATTTTAAATGACTAATTACTGATCATGCATTCACTAGAAAAAAGCACCGTTCCATATAGGACGGTGCTAAATTGATTGAATTAAATTTCATACTTTGTTGACTTCGTCTTAGAAGAAATTGAATGTGTAGAGACAATTTCATCTTTATTCACTTTAATACCATGCAATGAGCCACCATAAGCAGCTGCTCCATCTATACAAATCTTCGTTTTACAAGGTGAGTACCAAATATCAAATTTGCCTTCTGTTTTATGTAATATTGATGTCGGGGTATGGCCAAATATAAACGTTTTATCTGTTTCATTTTTTCCGTAATGGAATGCATCACGAATCCAGTAAAATTCTTTATCAGTAGTATCCTTCCAATTTGCGAGACTTAAGTCTACCCCAGCATGAACGAAAACATAATTTTCCCATTCAAAATATAATGGTCTATTTTTTATAAATTGTAATTCAGACTCAAATTGTTCTTTCATTAATTGTGCTACTTCAATAGGCCCTCTTTTATTTGTAATTTCAAATTTAAAAAATGAATGAATTGTTTCAATGCCACCCTGTCCATAATAATACGCTTCTTTTAACTCTGGTTGCTCAAGCCAGTCCAAAAGCATTTGCTCATGATTTCCTAAAATCACAACCGCTCCATATTCTTTTTCTAATTGCTGCGCTTTTAACAATACCTCGTACGGATTCTCACCACGATCCACTAAATCACCAAGTAATACTAGCTGTTCATTATCCGAATTCCATTTCTTTAGTAACTTTTCTAATTCATTAATGCTGCCATGAATATCTCCAATTGCAAATACCGTATCTTTGTTCATAAAATTAAATCCTCCATAAACCTATTATCCCCATTAAATTATTTAAATAATATAAATAGTTTAACAAATATAAAAGTAAATAATCTAACATATTGCCTTTTTAAATATTGAAATATAATTTCTTTGCCTAAGAATAAGCTAGGATAGTTTTTTTACCAAAGGGAATAATGAAAAGGTAAATTTTTAGTAAAGGGGATTTTTGAAATGAGTAATGAGAATAAAGAAGTAAGTAGTAATGATTTTTATATTGCAGATTTAACTAGTGATGCTAAGAGTAAGATTGAGAATTTGGAAGATGAATTGGATATTACTTTAGTTGCTTATGATTGTAAGAAGTGAAATTAAGATAACCCGCAAGGAATTCAATTCCTAGCGGGTTCTTTGTTAAAATAAAGCTGATTTTAAGATTAATTACGTTAGTTTCACCATTATTTAAACTATGTTAATCATTCTACCAACGAGCAGTCAGCATCTTCTTCCTAGTATAAAACTCAACTCCATCCGATCCATTTGCATGTAAATCACCATAAAATGAGTTTTTATATCCTGAAAATGGGAAGAATGCCATTGGGGCAGGTACTCCTAGATTTACACCTAACATACCTGCATCGATTGTTTCACGGAATAGGCGAACATGACTTCCGTTTTGAGTAAATAGGCAAGCGCCGTTTGCGAATTCGGATTTGTTCGTTAAGTCGATTGCTTCTTCTAAACTATTTACTCTTACGATTGATAATACTGGTGCGAAGATTTCTTCTTTCCAAATTTTCATATCAGTTGTTACGCGATCAAATATTGTTGGTCCAATAAAATAACCTTCTTCTGCTGTAGCTTCGTCTTTTCTTCCATCACGTACTAAATGGGCTCCTTCGTTTTCACCAGATTCGATATACTGAATTGTTCTGGCTTTATGGCCTTCTCGAATAACTGGGCCAAGAAAGACACCTTCATCCATTCCGTTTCCAATTTTAATTTCATTCGCAGAATTATGTAGTTTTTCAAGCAATGGGTCAATTACTTCACCAACTGCAACTACAACAGATGCGGCCATACATCTTTCACCAGCTGAACCAAATGCTGCACTTGTAATTTCTTTAACAGCTATATCTAAATTAGCATCTGGCATTACAATTGAATGGTTTTTAGCACCTGCTAAAGCTTGTACTCGTTTTCCGTTTGATGCAGCTGTTTTATATACATATTCAGCAACTGGTTGCGATCCTACAAATGAAATAGCTTTTACATCTTGATGTTCTAGTAGTCCATTTACAACATCGTGCGCTCCATGAACAATATTTAAAACGCCATCTGGTAGTCCAGCTTCTTTAAATAATTCTGCTAGGTGATTTGCAAGTAATGGTGTACGTTCCGACGGCTTTAAGACGAAAGAATTTCCACAAGCAATCGCTAAAGGGAACATCCAACATGGTACCATCATTGGGAAATTGAATGGGGTGATTCCACCAATTACACCAATCGGATATCGATACATACCTGATTCAATATTCGTTGCAATATCAGGTAATTGTTTCCCCATCATTAAATTTGGTGCACCTGCTGCGAATTCGACACATTCGATTCCTCGTTGTACTTCTCCGTGTGCTTCGCCAAAGCTTTTTCCATTTTCTAGTGTAATTAATCGAGCTAATTCATCCCAATGATCTACAAGTAATTGCTGGTACTTAAATAAAATACGCGCTCTTTTCGGAACTGGTGTTTTCCCCCAAGTTTGAAATGCCTCTTTAGCAATTTCAACTGCGTGATCAAGCTCTGCACGTGTTGAAAGTGGCACATTAGCAATGATTTCATTTGTTGCAGGATTATAAACCGGTTCATTTGATACTGATTTTGAATCTACCCATTGTCCACCAATAAAGTTTTTAATTGTTTTTACACTAGTCGCTGTATCCATTAGAAAAGCTCCCTTCGGCTTATGAATTTTTAGGTTGTTACGATTTCGCCATTCTGACATTTTTGAATGTATTCTTTAATTTGATTCACTGTAGGCATTGCCTCTGAACAACTATGACTTGAGATGACAATTGAAGCTGAAGCTGCACCGAACTCCATTGATTCCGAAATATCCCAACCTTCCATTAAGCCATAAATGAAGCCAGCAGCATATGAATCACCTGCTCCAAAAGTCTTAATTACGTTTGCAGGAAAGGTTTTTCCGCTAATCTTTTCTCCATTTGACGTGTAAGCAATCGAACCATCTTTGCCGTGTTTAATCACAACAATTTTCGCATGATAGCTAAACCATTTTTTCGCCGTAATTTTATCCTCACGATTTGGATTATGCTCGAAACGTTCCATTAGATCGAATTCTTCTCTCGTTCCAATAATGACATCACATTTTTGAGCAATTAAATGATAGAAAATCGCAGTTTCTTCAATTGAATTCCAAGAATAAGGTCGATAATCAATATCAAAAAATACACAAACACCATGCTTTCTTGCATACTCAACAGCTAAGAAAACCGCTTCACGGGAAGGACTTTTCGCTAAAGCAGTACCTGAAATTAACAATGCTTTTGCACTTTTAATATAGTCTTCTTTAATATCTCTTGGCTCTAGCTTTAAATCAGCTACATTGTCTCTATACATTAAGATACTGCAATCATCAGGACTTTTAATTTCAGTAAAAGCTAATCCAGTTTTTGTACCCGATTGATCAATTAAAATATTCGAAGTATCAATTTGATTTTTAGTTAAATAATTTAAAATGAATTTTCCCATTTGATCATCAGCGACTCGCCCAATGAATCCAGTTTTTTTTCCTAATCTAGACATACCAATTGCAATGTTTGCAGGTGATCCCCCAACATATTTTGTAAATGTAACTGTTTCTTCCATCGGTCGATTAATTTCATTTGCATTTAAATCAATACATAATCTACCTAGAGCAATAAAATCGATTGGTGATTGATTACTAAATGTTAAATGATTCATCTTCTCTCCTACTTTCTATGATTTCAAAATAAGTTTGTGGTTTAAAATCCATTCATGATTCGGATCATTTTTGAACTTCCATGTACGATTTGGCCCAGCCATTACATTTAAATAATAAAGTTCGTAGCCAGGAAGAGCCGAAACCGGATGATAACCTTTTGGAACAAGTACAGCATCTCCGTTTTTAACTGTCATTGTTTCATTTAGGGACAGGTCGTCTGTATATACTTTTTGAATTGCTATACCTTGTGATGGATTCATACGATGATAGTAAGTTTCTTCTAATAAAGATTCATGTGGTAAATTATTTTGGTCATGCTTATGTGGTGGATAACTAGATGAATTTCCTTCTGGTGTAAAAACTTCGACAACTAATAAACTGTCTGCAGGTTCGTTTTCTGGTAAAATATTATGCACCTGTCGTTGAATATTGCCCGCTCCTCGAATTTCAATTTCGATCTCTTCAGGTGCTATTAGACGTGCTGGATAAGTGCCATTGCTTGGAGCTGAGCAGACAGCAATTTCAAGATCGGTAATGGCTTCAACTTGATAAAAATCATTTGTTGAAATATAAACAGAATAAGGTGGAATTTTCTCAAAAATATTCATTCGTCTTCCGATACTTTCCCAAGACTCATGTTTCGTATAAATCGTTGCTTTTCCGCTTAATAACACTATGCAAACTTCTAGATTATTCGTCTGCTTATTAAGCGATTGCCCTTTTTTAAGTACAAAAGCTTCAAAGCCTACATAATCCCAATTTGCCGATTCAGGTGTTATTTTCATTACACTTCCATCCGGATTTGGCTCACTCAAGCTATGAACAATTAGATTAGTCATCTTGATCCCTCCACAATTTTAGATCCTTAATAAGGCTTCGTCCGTTGAATAGATGTTTCCATTTCTTGATGAGCTTTAACAACCTTTGGGCTATTAGAAACTTCCGAAACGCCAACTCTCCACCATGATTCATACCCGTCTGTATTCGTACCTGGTAAAACCTTAATATCGATCAAAGTAGAAGTCGTTTCTTCCTTTGCTTTTACTAAAGTTTCACGTAACTTTTCAACTGAAGTTACCGTATAGGCATTTGCCCCTAAGCTTCTAGCATGACTAGCGAAATCAAAATTCATATACTCTCCACTTAAGTGATTTTTATCATTTGAACGATATTTAAATTCATTTCCAAATCCTTCACTACCGTGAGCTCTTTGCAAGTTATGAATACATTGGTAGCCATGATTATCAAATAATAGAATTGTAATTTTATAGTCTTCTTGTAAACTAGTGACTAATTCTGAATGAAGCATTAAATAACTTCCATCTCCAACAAATGCGTAAACATCTCGATTTGGTTCAGCCATTTTAGCACCGAATGCCCCTGAAACTTCATAACCCATACAGGAAAAACCATATTCCATATGATAAGTTTTCGGGTTTTTACTTCTCCATAAACGATGTAGATCACCAGGTAAACTTCCAGCTGCACAGACGATAATATCTTCATCATTTATAAATTGATTTATTTCTCCAATAGCTCTTGTTTGTGATAAACCTTCTTTCATTTCAATACTGTATAATCGATCAACTTCTTGATCCCATTCCGTTTTCAAAAATTGAATTTCATTTTGCTGATATGAACTACTATATTCATTGTTTGCAAGGCTTTCATGTAACGTACTTAAAGCCTCTTTTGCATCTGCAACGATGAATGTTGCATCAAGTTTCATTGCATCAAATGAGCTAATGTTAATGCCTAAAAATTCTACATCATTATTTTGAAAAGCTAGTTTAGAACCAGTTGAAAAATCTCCTAATCTAGTACCAACAGCGATGATTAAATCAGCTTCCTTTGCTAATTTATTTGCTGCTAATGAACCCGTTACACCGATTGCACCTACATTTAATGGATGATTCCAAGGAATCGAACTTTTCCCAGCCTGCGTTTCTGCAACTGGAATTTGGAAGTCTTCTGCAAATTTGATAAGCTCCTCTGTTGCGAAAGAGTAATGCACTCCTCCACCAGCAATGATTAGTGGTTTCTTTTTCCGCTTAATTAACTGAACCGCTCTTTCATTAGCCGTTTTCACAACCGGTCTACGATCAACGTGATGTACTCTCTTTTCAAAAAATTGAATCGGATAATCAAAAGCTTCAGATTGAACATCCTGTGGTAAAGCAAGTGTTACTGCACCAGTATCAACTGGATCAGTTAAAACTCGCATTGCATTAATTGCTGCTGACATCAATGCTTCCGGACGTACAATTCGGTCCCAATATTTACTAACTGGTTTAAAAGCATCTGTCGCACTAATTGTATAATCAGAGGTATTTTCAATTTGTTGGAGAACTGGATCAGGCTGCCTACAAGCAAAATTATCTCCTGGTAAAAGTAACACTGGAATTCGATTAACGGTAGCTGTCGCTGCAGCTGTCACCATATTTAACGCACCAGGCCCAATTGAAGTAGTACACGCAAAAATTTCTAAACGATTTTTTTGCTTAGCATAAGCTGTTGCTGCATGCACCATTCCTTGTTCATTTTTACCTTGAATAAATAGTAGTTGTTCAGTACCGTATTCTAGTGCTTCACCGATCCCAGTTACATTACCATGTCCGAATATTCCCATAATTCCTTTTACAAATTTATGTTCCTCACCATCTAATTCGATATATTGATTATCTAGAAATCGAAGTAACGCTTGAGCCATCGTTAAACGAATTGATTCCATAGATCCTCCTAATTTTTTGACTTAAAAAGGCTTAAAATATGTAAAACTCCCGGAAAAAGGTTCAAAAATTGGGCACGTTGATAAAGTAAATACCCATCATCATGCCCCACTTTATTCATTCATTTATTTTACTTACTGTTCCGCCAACTTGAAGCGTTGGATTTAATACGATTTTTCTTGCAGAAGTTCGATCGCTATCCAATAAATCTAGTAATAAAGTTAGTGCTGTACTACCTAGTTCATGCATCGGCTGTTTAATTGTAGTCAATGAAGGATACACAATATTTGTGATCCATGAACCATCAAAACCGACAATCGACACATCACTCGGAACTTTATTACCTGCAGCTTCAAAAGCTTTCTTTACGCCAATTGCAAGAAGATCATTCGTTACAAGATAAGCAGTATGTTTTAATCCGCCTCTTAATATTTGCTCACCTATTTGCTCTCCATCTACAATTTCACAGCCTTTTGCATCAATGACTTCCCTATATGAGGAAAGACCTTTTTCTTCCATAATGATTTGATAAGCTCTTATACGATCTTTTATATCATTAAATACTGGCGGTTCTGAAATTAATGCCACTTTTTCATGACCATTTTCAATTAAATGCTGCATCGCTATTTGAATACCAGAGAAATTATCTGTAATGACACAGTTTGCTTTACTATCAAGTAAATCATTACCGATAATAACTAAGTTATCTACTTGTTTATTCAATTTGGCAACTTGTTTAGCAGTCATATCCATTAAAAGAAGTCCATCTACATTTTGTTTGTTTAAATAAGGAATATCATTGTCTTTGGTTAATGACAAGTTAGTCGTAACGATATTAATTCCTTTGTTTAATGCTTCATAATAAATCCCTTCTGCAACTTCTGCATAAAAAGGATTTATATTATTTGGTGTAACTAATGCGACAGTATTTGTACGTCCAGAGGCAAGAACACCAGCGGCTGCGTTATACTGGTATTGTAGTTGGTTGATTACTTCAAATACCTTTTTCTTCGTCTCTGACTTTACACTCGGGTGCTCATTAATTACCCTCGAAACTGTAGCAATAGATACTCCTGCATGTTTTGCAACATCATAAATCGTTACGGACATACTTGACACAACTCCAATCTATCTATTCTAAAGTCTTAAATTTGTAATCGATTCAATATAGTTTATTGATTTTTGTGCGTATTCAATCGGATTAGCTTGTAGTGAATCTTGTTCAGCTTCAATGACAAACCATCCCTGATAATTCACTTCAGCAAATGTTTTGAATATTGCTTCAAAATTAATTGTACCATCACCAGGTACAGTAAAAATACCTAATCTTACTGAATCATTAAAATTAATTCCATTGTCTCTCACGTTTTTTAATACATCTTCACGCACATCTTTTAAGTGAACATATTTTACACGATGACCATACTTTTTGATTACCTCTACTGGATCTACACCACAGTAATATAAATGGCCAGTATCCAATAATAATGAAACTACCTCTGGGTCAGTACCTGCACAAAGGGTATGAATCTCATCTAATGTTTCAACACCTGTCCCTGTATGAATATGATAAACAAGTGTCATTCGATGTTGTCTACAAAATTCACCAGCAATATTTAACCCTGTGCATAATGATGCCCACTCACGTCCAGTATATTTTCTTATCCCTTTATTTGAACGATCCTCTCTTGGGTCCCAGTGAACAGAGCCACCACCATCCGCTGTAACAACAAAGGTTGATCCCATTCGTTTTAAAAATAATACATGTGCTTTAAATTTTTGTAAGCTCTCGTCCAAATGATCTGGGTCAGAAAATAGAATGTCGCACCATCCTGATGTTAATGCTAAGTTTCTTTTTCCTAGTTCATTTTGTAAAGTAACAATATCCCTAGGATACTTACGCCCAAGCTCCGTACCTCTAAAACCAAGTTCATTCATTTCATCAACTATTTGTTGAAATGAATAGTGATCACCTAAATCCGCCATATCATCATTTGCCCAGTTAATTGGAGAAATCGCTAATTGACAATTATAGAAAGTATTCATTTTAAGTCCCCCTATTTTATACGTAAATAAGTTTTCCACCTTCACTTGCACTACGGTAACATGCGTCTGTAATAAGAACAGAACGATATGCATCATTAGCCGTTACACTAAATGGGGTATTATTTTTTACGGAATCTAAAAAGTCTTTATGCATTTGTACATAGCCCCATTTTAAATTGCGGTCGATTCCTTTAACGTTTTTAGTTTGCTGCTCTTGTTTTAATGGTCCACATTCTGTTACTAAATCCAACTCTTCTGTAATGATTGTCCCATGGTCACCCCATAATTGAATTCGCTCAGACGGCCAAGTCCAAGATGCATGGCCATTAGTACTTAATACAATTGACTGACCTTCTTCAGTTGTAAACATACATGAAAAATTGTCTTGTAAAGGGTATAGGCATTGCTGTGCAACACATCTCACTTCACGAATTTCACCCATTAAATAACGAACCATATCAAACATATGAATGGTTGAGTCATATAAAAATCCACCTGTTAATTCCACATTCGTTACCCAAGGAGGAGAAGTCATATCTCCATCATTCATAATGATATTTCCAGAATAAACTTTGAAGCCATTTTGAATAATTTGCTTTGTTTCTGCATAAACAGGAGCAAACCTGCGATTAAATCCGACGTATAATCGGTTTTCATCATTCCCGAGGACATTCATGATTTCATTTGCATCTTGCACACTTGTAACAAAAGGTTTCTCACAGAAAACTGTTGCTCCTTCTTTTAGAGCTGAAACAACTGCTTCTTTATGCTTCGTATTCGGAATTGTTATAAACACAACTTCCGCACCAGCTTGAACCATCTCAGCGACAGAACGAAATGCCTTTCCACCGTGAGTTTCACAAAATGATTTACATCTTTCAAAATCAATGTCTGTTACGCCCATAAATTCAACATCAGATCTCGTTTTTAATAGACTTGCATGTAAATTCCCCATATTACCTGCGCCAACAATCCCAATTTTCATGTATTTAGACCTCCATCGTTTCTTTTAATTCTTTTGCTAAAAACTGACCAAACTGGTTTACAACCGACTTCGGCTCAAGATTTCCTTCATACTCGATTGAAAGCCACCCATTATAATCTACGTCTCTTAATTTCCTTAAGATGGCCGGGTATTTAATCTCTACCTCTTCACCTTCACTATTAATCTCTTTCACCTTTGCATGTACATGCCCTGAAAAGTGAGCAGTTTTTAATGCACCTTCAAACTGGTCAACAAAATTACCAGTATCCAAAAGTAGTTTAATAGAAGGTCGATTTAAATCTTTGAACATCCTTAACACATCATCACTATAGGATAAAAATCCACCATGGTTATGATTTTCGATGACTGCCGTTAAACCAGCTTCTTCAACAATTGTCGCTGCTTGATTCACATATTGAATCATTGATTTCCACTGTTTTTCTTTATCAAAATCTGGCCAACCAGCAAATAAGCGGAAGTTTTGAATATGTAAAGCTTTCGCAATTTCAACCCATTCTTTTACTCGCGTAATCTCCGCGTTAATCTTATCCTCTGATTCAAATCCAAAATTACAATCAAATGCTAGATTAACGATTGGTAGCTCATAATGACGACTTAATTCAACAATTTCATTAAGATACTCACGATTGCGAGGATGAAAAATATGTTTATCCTCTAGTTCAACCCCATTTACAAACGGTAAAGTTGAACAATATTGAAAAAACTCCTCTAACTCCATTTTTCTTTCTAAAAGAAGCTGATCGAATGATTGAGAACTACAAGCAATTTTCATTAATATCTCTCCTCATTATTTAAGTGCACCCGCTGCAAGGCCTTTTACTAAATGCTTATGGATCAGTATGAACAAAATTAGTACTGGAATGGTACTTAATAGGGAAGCCCCCATCATGTAATTCCACTGAACATCGTATCTTCCAACAAAGCTATACAGACCAAGCGTAATTGGCATCTTACTATCTGTTTGAACAAATGTTAAAGCGAACAAAAATTCATTCCAAGCATTAATAAATGAAAAGACGCCAACTGTTACGATTGATGGAATTGCTAATGGAGTTAAAATGCGAATTAATGTATCAAACTTATTGCAGCCATCAATTTGCGCAGCCTCATCAATTTCAACTGGAATATTATTAAAAAACGAATAAATAAACCAAACTGCAAAAGAAATTGAAAATGTTGTATTAATAATAATTAGTGACCAAATACTGTCTAAAAAATGATGATTCGCGAACATTTTATATAGTGGGACTAAGATGATAATTGGAGAAAACATTTGAATCACAAGTAACAATGCCAAAACTGCATTCTTTCCTTTAAATTGCAAACGACTTAGAGCATATGAAGTAGGAATCGCTAGAACTAATACTAGTAGAGTAGAACCAAGTGCAATTTTAATACTATTCATAAAATAGATACTTAAATTTGTGTGGCTCCATAGCTTAATATAGTTTGAGAATACCATGTGTATTGGGAAGAAAACCGAAGTATCATATACCTCACTTTTCGTTTTTAATGATGTAATTAGCATGATAAAAAATGGAAAATCTAGCAGTATGATCATGAATAGGAGAAAGACCCAGCGTAATGTTGACCATCCATTCAGTCTAATTCTGTACACGTTTCTTCTCCCCCTTACTTAAGATGAAATAAATGACCGTGAAAACTAGCATAATTAAGAATGTCAAAAATGATAGTGCTGATGCTTGCCCAAAATCGATTTTTACGAATGATAATTTGTAAATCATTGTTACTAATGTTTCAGTAGAACCCGCAGGACCACCCTTTGTCAAAATCCAAATAATTGGAAAAGCATTAAATGCCCAAAAGATCGAAAGAACAATTACTAAAGAGTTAACCGATTTCATTAATGGCCAAGTAATATGTCTAAACTGTGTAATTGGTCCAGCCCCGTCTAAATTAGCAGATTCATATAATTCCGGATCAATCGATTGTAAGCCTGCAAGTAAAGTGATGACGATAAAAGATATATTCGACCAAATTCCTACAATTGAAACGACAATGAAAGCCGACGTTGGCGTCCCAAGCCATTGATGGTACTGCTGAATCAAATGAAAATATTTTAAAATCTGATTTAAAGGTCCTAATTCACCGTGGAAAATCCACATCCAGCTCATCGTTGCAATACTTAAAGGCGCAGCCCACGGTAAAACGACAAGAATATAAGCAATTTTCCTAAATCGAAATTTTTTGTTTAAAATTAAAGCAAGAAGATAGGCAAGGACAAAAGCAACACCAACTGTCACAATTACCCATAATATTGTTTGACCAAGAATTGCCCAAATGCCATCATACGTTACAATCGCTTTGAAATTCCCAAAAAATCCAACCGACTGGATTCTTCCAATTCGATTTACCTTCGAAACAGAAATTAATAGTGTTTGAAGCATCGGATAAATAATCGTTAAAAATACTAGTAGCAATGTAGGGAATACGAGTAAGTAAGGAAGTGCCATCTGAAAAATAGATATCTTCCTACGTTTTTTGTATGTTGAAACGCCTATCTTTTGTATGAACTCTGTCTGGGTAGGCACATGAATCTCCCCTCTCTTAGTAAAAACAATTGGTTTAATTAATTCGCATATAAATCTTTTACTTGTTTAGCAGATTCTTTTAATGCTGATTTTGGACTAATTTGTTGTAAATAAACCTTTTGAATTTCATCCGTTACAATGTGGTCCATTTGATCACCGAACTTACCAGTATCAGCATATTTATTGATTGCATTTGGTAAAAGAGATGCAAAGAACTTATTATTTTCTGTGCTATTATATTTAGGATCATTTAACACTGCCGTTAACTCTGGAATATTTCCATGGTTTAAAGCGAAGTTTAAACGATTATCAGGCTTATACATAAATTGTAGGAACTTACCAATTGCTGCTTTTTTAGAAGAGTCATTGCTCATAACTGAAATGACATCAGGCTGCATAACCGATTTTGAAACCATTCCTGGTTTTGCTGTCGGAACTGGCACCATGCCGTACTCAACCTTTTTATCTTGGTCTAGCATCGAAGCGAACCAAGGTCCAGTTATCATCATTGCGAGTTTCCCAGATTGGAAGATTGGTTGAACACCATTTTCCCATTCAATTGCATTTGGATTCGGATTTGTTAATCCATCTTTTACTAACTTATTTAAAAATGCTAAAGAGTCTACGCCTTGTTTTGAATTAAATAATAATTTATTGTGAGGTCCAAAATGTTCAGAAGATACGCTTGGATCTGAATTAAAGTAGAAATACTCAAAGCCTGTCATTACGTTTGGATATTTTCCACCTACACCAAAACCATAAACATCAGAAGAAGTTAATATTTTCGCATCATTGTAGAGATCATCCCAAGTTTTTGGAGCTTGTAAGTGATTTTTCTCAAATAAATCTTTGCGATAATATAAAACCCTAGGATCAAGAAAGAATGGTAAACCAGTTAATTTTCCGTTACTTCCTTTGAAAGAATTTAATGGAGTTTGAACAAATGTATTTAAAAGGTCTTTATTCACATATGAGTCTATTGGCTTAATCGCATCCATATCTTTAAATTCACCAATCCATAAACCAGATAAATTCGCAATATCAGGAGCTTGATTTCCAGTAACCCAAGTAACTAAACGATCATGATAGTCATTCCAGTTGCTAACTAATAACTTAACTTTAATATTCGGATTTTCTTTTTCAAAACGCTTAATCATATCCTGCATTTCAGGCTTAATCTTCGAATCATACTCTGCAACAGAAAATTTAATCGTAACCTTTCCATCCCCTTTTGTAGAAGCAGACTGTTGACTACACCCTGAAAAAAGAATCATTGCCACGAAAAGTAGAATCCAACTTTTCATTAGAATTTTTTTACTCATTTCCCTTCCCCATTCCCTTTAAATTTTATATTTTTAACTTTCCTAAATTAAAAAAGAAAATAAAAGTATGGCTTACAAAATAAATTTTCAATGATTCATGTAACTTCTTTCATAACAAAATCACTAACCCTACTCGTTAATCCTATGCACCACCATTCCGATTTTATGTAATTTTTATGAAAAATTAGTTAAGCGTTTACATTTATTATTTTATTATTGAGTGAATATTCTTTCAATAAAAAATATTCGTGTTTTTTCTACATATTACCAGAAATATCTAGTCGTTTTATTGTACATTAAAATACAATTAACAACTAAATTCTTCTCTAATTTACCTTCTTTTTATGAAAATAAATTTATTTACACTACTTTTCATTCGGTTGTTTCATAGATTTACATTCGCTTTCATATGTTTCAGACAATAAAAAAACACCTCTAAGAGATGTCGATTGATATTAGTATCTGTTATGATTATGTTCTTTAACAAAATAAAACCCTATCCCATTTTCTTGTCGAACAAATCCCTGTTGTGATGAACTATTTTCAACCATATTTTGTTCTTCCACAGAAACAGTAGTAACTACATCTCCCCCACCAAAACCATTAAAGTCGTTTGGTGCTTCTTTAGAAATTAGTCCTACATGTTCATTCCAATAGCCCATATACAATAATGCTATTGAAATACTAAAAATTGTTAAACCTTTCATATTTTCACCTCCAATCTAACCAATAATCATTTATACCCCTGCGTACACCAAATATATCCAAGTTAAAGTAACCAGAATTAAGATTATACTTAGAGCAATATTGATTAGTACATTCCATCTTCTATTAACTGAATTAATTGAAACCATTAAACTTAAAAGGCAAAATAGAATACTTATACTATTTAAACTTAAAAATAGATGAAAGCTGTTAAATACATTAAAAAAGGCATTGAAGAAAAAAATGGAGTAACAAAATTAAGAATGTAGGTACTTTTCAAAATAAGACACACCTTTGATTTTTTACATTGTGAATATATTAACATATCACTCTATTAGTAAAATGTTCTATATTTGAAAAATGTTTGAATATTAGCTTTTATTTACAGTTTGTTCCTCAAATTGTAACAACTTCTCATCATTTCATTTAATTTACAATGTTATATTGAATTTAATTTACATGGATAATTGAATTCGATTATAGAAAAGGAGAATGTTCATGAAAGTGATTATAATAGGCTTTTTAGTTTTCATATTATTTGTAGTAGTATTATCTGCTCCAATTAAATCCAATACTAATCAACAAAAAACGTAGTCGTTTCAAGTGAAGAATATGAGTTTGATCTTAATCAGATAGAAAATATTACAGAATCAGCAAAACAAGTATTTATAGGTCGAGTAATTGGACAATTGAAGACAAAATCTGATGACGGTGGTCCTTATACACCATATAAAGTTATTGTGGAAAATAATTTAAAAGGAGAATTGGGAGCAAGCCAGGAAGTTATTGTTGAATAGCGCATTGGCTATGATAAAAGCAAAAAAGTATTAATAAAGATGGATCCTAAGGATGATTTTTTAGCGCTTGATAATTCATATGTATTCGCAACAAGTAATTTAAAAGACAAAGATCGTTATAGGATAATCGTTCCGAAGAAAGGAAACACAAAAATTAAGGGCAAAAAAGATCGACTTCCAAACGAAGTAATTCTACAAGAGTTTAAGGATGCAATAAAGAAAAATGAAGATGAACATACAAATGAAATATGATTAATGATCATCCTCAAACCATTGGGGATTTTTTTAAATCTATTACACTTCAATAGGCCCAATTAATACCTTGGCCGTTAGATTTTCTATGACCTTATTTTCTTTTTTATTAATCGTATTTTTTACTACCAAAATAAATAGTTTTATAAAAAGAAAAGCTAAGACGAAAACAATAAGTAAAGCATAAACCATGTAGTCACTATCTTTACTATTTTTTTAAAACGTCTTTATGTGGTTAAACCAATTTATCTAATGCCTCCTTCATCAATTTATTTGGATATGAGCGTAACTTATATAAAGGAGTCTCATTAAGATCAAGATTCAAATCAATTAAACTAATTACCTCACCTTTTTCAGCAGTGTAATAAATGATATGTTCGGCACTAAATATCATATCATTCATCTGTGAGATTATACTTCGATCGCTTGTGGCGGTGTATTGTACTTCACCTAGTTTTTCCATATATAAATCAATTTTCTCAATTTCGTATTCGTTAGCCAGAAAGTTTTTTAATATATGATTCTTCATTAATACTTCAAAATCTGTAAAATCCTTTTTTACTAGTCCGTACATCATAAAACAATATCTAGTAGCATTGTTCATTACCAATACGCATTTTTTACGGCCTAATTTAAAGATGTTCGCATGCCAACAAAAAAGTTGATTTTCATTCGTTAAATCTGGCTTCACTACATTTAATTTCATTTCATCTGAAAGTTTTTTTGTTAATTGAATACGCATTATCTCAATTCCTCTATTTCCGAATGTTTTCATAGTTATATTTTAGCATTTTAATAAATTTTACGAGTAGCTTAATTAAACAAAAATGTGAAGAAAACGATAAAACAGCCAAGGCACTTCAAAAAGGCTTGGCTGTTTTTCTTATAATCCATGCAATTCATTAACTGCATGCCGAGTTTTCGTAATTTTGTCTTTTGACGATTCAATATTAATTGATGCATACACGTAATACAATACATCAATAATGAAAAATTGGCTAAGTTTCGAAGTAGTCGCAGCACTTCTTATTTTTGCTTCAGGGGCTTGTGAAGTGAACAAGTTAAAATCGCAAAGATCTGATAGCTTACTTCGCCCAAATCCGGTGAGGCTGATTGTGATTAGTCGATTTTTTTTTGCAACCTTCGTGAGTTCCATCACTTCTTTCGTTTGGGCGCTATATGAAATGCCGATGAAAACACTTCCTTCTGGTGCATTTGCCATGGTCATGGCAAGGACGTGTAAATCACTCATTGCATAAACATTTTTACCCATTCGTAACCACTTTTGAGCAATATCCTCTGCGACTAATGCTGATGCACCAACTCCAAAAGCAAAAATGACTGGTGCGTCGTAAAGTATTTTCGCGATCTTTTCAATCGTAATTGAATCAATTTGATTTGCGCTATCTCTTAATGATTGAATCGCATTTGAGAGCATCTTTTCAACGAGATCGGAAGCATTCTCGTTTTTATCCAAATCATAATAACCTGTTTTTTGTTCTTGTGCGAGATCAGCTGATAATGCCACCTTTAATTCTGGGAAACCTTTTAACCCCATTGAGCGACAAAATCGAACAACAGAAGCGCTACTTGAAGAAGATTGCGCCGCCAATTCATGCACATTCATGAACATTACTTCATTCGGTGAACTAAGAACAAACCTGGCAACTTTTTGCTCAGCTTGCGTTAATTTAGGCATTGCGTTCTCAATTCTAGATACTATTTCACCAATACTCATCCTAACGCCTCCACTACTTCCTGTACAATATCTATGTGCTCTATTCAAACCGACGATTCACTTAGAATAAAACGGAATGGATAACCTGATTTTTGTAAAAAAGGTAACAGAGAAAGATCTTCTTTAATCACGTACCCGATGACATTGACTCGTTCATCTGGAGGCAACTGCTTTAGTGTGATCTGAAACTCTCCTTTGTACCGTTTATACTTGTCGTTATCAATAGTAAGTGCTCCGATCGGACGTTCAACACAATTAGCCGGCTGTATGCTTCCAGTAAATTGCCTGCGTGCATTTTCGGAACGGATAACGTCTCTTGCGATATCGGGGCGGTTATGATGCACTTGATCCCAAACATGCGAATGTTTCTTGTCTTCTACACAAATTAAGACAATTCCTTCATTCCATGACATAAACTGTTGCAACGTCTGGTTACTAAGTGACAAGTCTCCGATGACTGCTTGATCGACAAATGCCTCAGATAGTAATTCAATGTAACTAGAAAAAGGTGAACGATTTCGATGTTTCTCTAATGTAGGCAAGCCCTCATGTAACGGACCTCTTAAATCGCCATCACCAGGAATAAACGCAACCACCTTCAATCCTTGAGATTTTAACCATTTGTTCTGTTCTTTAAAATGAGAAAGCGACAAACCAGTCTCAGGTCTAGGATAATAATTATGCCACGCTTCAAGTGACGTAAAATCAGCATGACATTCTCTTAACTCGTCTAAAAATGCACCATCAATTGTACTAGCATTCAGTGCAATCAACCAATCATGGGTTAATGATGCAATGTCCGAAACATTCATCCCAAAATCAATTCGCAATCCAGTTACACCACTTTCTTTCAGCTGAGAGAGTGAAAATGATTTAAATGCTCTTGGTGAAACATCTACCATTAGTGTCATTTGATGAATGTTTGCGAACTCTCCAATTTTACGTAAAGGAGTCAATAAATCTGAGTTACTTTCCTCAGGAATTTGAAGAGATGTAAAAATCGTATGAAATCCAATTTCTCTCATATTCTTGAGATAATCGATTGTTTGTTCAATTGATTGTTCAGTTAGTGAAACGAGTACGCCGCTCATAGTAAGCTCCTTTTTTATGCTTTTTTTGTTAAAAATAAAAGCCTCGCATAATCACTCACGACTAAAAATCACGAGTATCCTATGCGAGGTTGATGAATTAGAACGAAAACGTATCTTGCACTTCGACTGTCTCTTCTGCCTCAACGGATTCTCTTGCTTTTTTCGGTACACCAAAAAGGTACGTACAGACGAATCCAAAAATATAAGCTGTCAAGATTCCAAGTAAATAGATCCACCATTTTCCATCAGCGATTAATAAACTAAGTTCTAGTCCACTTGCACCAATCCCAATTGCCCCTACATTGCCAAAATGGCCGATAACCGCTCCACCAAATGCTCCGCCTAAACATGCTGTCACAAACGGTCTACCAAGTGGAAGTGTAACGCCATAAATAAGTGGTTCACCGATTCCAAGGACACCAATCGGTAATGCGCCTTTGATAATATTGATCAGTGGCTTGTTCTTATAACAACGTACCCAAAGCGCTAAAGCTGCACCAACTTGCCCTGCTCCAGCCATTGCTAGGATTGGTAATAGAACCGTTACCCCTGTTTTATTAATAAGTTCAATATGAATAGGCGTCATAATATGATGTAGTCCAAGCATAACCATGACCAACCAAATACCACCTAGTATAAATCCTGCAAATGCTCCACCAACTGATAAAGTCCAATTAACTGCAGTAAGTAAATGAGTTTCAACGAATCCTGCAAAAGGCATAATTAAGAAGATCGTGATTAATCCTGTAATAACAACACTCAGAAATGAAGTCAAAATGAGATCAATTGAATTCGGTATGATTTTATGCAATCGTTTTTCAATTCGCGATAATATCCAAACAGCTAACACAACCCCAATTACGCCACCTTGTCCAGGGATAAGTGCATCACCCGTAAATAAGTTTTTAATCGGTAATTCCGGGTTCATCCCAGTCAAAAGTGTCGCTCCACCAATTAATCCACCAAGTGGAGGGCTCGCTCCAAATTCTCTAGCTGAATTGATTCCGACATAGATTGCCATATAAGCTAATAAACCACTTTGAATGACACCAAGGACTTGTTTAAATTGAATCCAACCTTCTCCGGTTAAGTGTCCTGATGTAATGAGGTTACCTATGATTGCTGTGATCCCGGCAGTTAAACCAGCCGCTAAGAATGCAGGTACTAATGGAATAAAAATATGTGCAATTGCTTTAAAAAAGTTTTTTATCGGCGTATTGTTCTTTTTTTGATAGTTTTCTTTATTATTCGCTGCAATTCTGGCAGCTTCTTCAGCACGAGAATTACTATGTTGAAGCGGGATTCTCTCACCTATTTTTACACCACTTACAAAAGCAATTTCATTCGCTACTTTCGTTACTACTCCTGGACCAACAACGATTTGAAGAGTAGATTCCACAATCACACCTAAAACACCTGGAACTTTCTTTAGTTCTTCAACGTTAGCTAGTGACTCATCTCGTAAAGTGAGGCGCACACGTGTCATACAGTGTGTCACAAGTGCTACATTCCCTATTCCCCCAACCTTACTGAGAATAGCTGATGCCAATTTTTTTTCTTTTTCCATCTTCCTAACCTCCCTTTCATCCTATGGTTCATCATTGAATGCGTCCGTTTATTAAGCACGACCAGTTGTATGAGGCGAATTCACAATGCACCCTTCCCTTAATGCAAAACAGTTGTTCAAATTTCCTTTCTAACAAAATAAGAGCTAAAACAATTAAAAAATTCTGAATATACTTAAAATATAAATCATCCGTAATAATATTTCAATTGAAATCGTTTACATTGTAAAAATATTTCACAAAAAAATTTCCCATTTGGTTTGATGGACACCCCACTTACTTAAGATTGTTATGATTTTAGAATGCTCAACTTGCCAAAATCTTTATTTGATCATTTTTATGTACAATATATACCATCAGAAACAAGACGCAGAAACTAACCGTACTAACAACTTGCTTTAAAAATTTAAAGTCTTTAAAATAAAATTTTGCTACTTCTATCTCTTCTGTATAGCCATATAAGGTTATTCCAACAAAGTCAAAACCTAATGACTCAGCTGTTACACACTCTTGAATTGTTGCACAATTAGTCATCCATTTTTGATAATTTGATTACTACTATTGGAAAGAGAATGATTAATTAATAATGATATATCTGATTTTTTTGTCTTTGAGAAGGAATAGTAGGCTCTTAAGGAGATTCTCAATCTTTACATATTGAATTAGTTAATTTTCACATGTTACTTTTAATACTCTAACTATTAAGTAATAGCACAAAATTTGAAAAGGGGAGTTGTAATGGTTCAACCCAGTAAACTTAAATTAATGAATGCTTTAGTTGAATTATTATCGTGGAAAGAACTTGACCAAGTTACTGTGATGGATCTCATCCGAACAGCTAATATTTCACGTTCATCCTTTTATCGTAATTTCGTTGATAAGTTTGAATTTCTAGATTGGACGATGGATTATTTATTATCAGGAATCACACCTTCAAAGATGAATCCAAAACCTACAGCAAATGATTTTTATCCATATTTTTTTAATTATTTCTACCAACATAGACTATTTTTTCGGACTTTTGCTACCCAATCTACTTGGCCATCCTTTACTGCAAAACTAATTGCTAGTGGGAAGCAAGCTTATGAAGCGTGTTTTGAAGACAAGGCGACAGTTAACATACCAAGTAGTATTTTAGCTAACTATATTGTTAATGCTCATGTTGGCGTTATTCTTAATTGGCTATGTACTGATAATCCTTGTCCACCAGATGAAATGGCGGACTATGTCACACAAATTACTGAAAGTGTTCTTCAATCTCGTGGAACAAACCTTGAGACACTCTTTGATAACGAGTTTTGATAACTATAAATGAGAATGGGACACATTTGGAAAATCTGATTCTTATATCAATGTTCTTAGAAGTATATAGTAAAGCTATAAGAATTAAATTGGAGGTCAGAGTCATGACAGAAAGCATTTCAAGAATGTATCCCAAAATTGATTTTCATGCGCATTACTTATCACCAGGTTATCAAAAATATCTTGCTGAAAAATACCATGATGTAGCAGATGGTGTTAAGACGCCAAAATGGTCTGTCGATGATAACTTAGAATGGATGCAGCAGCTTAATATTGAATATGCCATATTATCGATATCTAGTCCGCACATTAATACTGGTGAAAAAAATAGCACAATTGAATTGGCTTCAGAGGTGAATGAGTTCGCTAGTAACTTTCAATCCAAATATCCAGGTAAACTTGGCTTCTTTGCTTCATTGCCTTTACCTTATATTGAAGAGAGTGTTCAAACCATTGACAAAGCAATAAATGAACAAAATGCAATTGGATTCACATTACCGACTAATTCACAAGGACTATATATAGGTGATCGAAGACTTGATCCAGTAATGAAGAAGTTAAATGAACAAAATGCATTAGTAACAATTCATCCAAATGAACCAAATTTATTGAACCCAACAGTCAATAAATATACAGCTCCTCCACTAATGGAATACTTTTTTGATACTACTCGTACCATAGTCAACATGGCGGAAAATACGATTTTTAGTCGCTATCCGAAAATTACTTGGATTATTCCACATGGCGGGTCATTGTTACCAATTATCGCACAACGCATTGCTATTGGTCGCACTGTTCTTGGACACGAGTCTCATAAACAAGATGATATTCTAGATGTGATGAATAATATGTACTTTGACACAGCAGGAGCAATATTACCATATCAATTGCCAACATTGCTCAAAATGGTAGACTCAAACAAAATCCTATATGGGTCGGATACACCATATACACCAACGAATGCTGCTTTAGCAATTGGAAAAGATGTAGATGCTTCTTTACTTTTATCTGAATCTTTTAAACAAAATATGTACCACAGCAATGGAGCTAAATTACTAAATAGTCAATGGAAAAGGGAATATTTAATGGTATAACCTATTTAGTTTATTATAAGAGGTGTCTCATCAGGAACAAGCAGAATACAACGTTAAGTATTTAAATTGAATAAAGTTCAGTCTTTATTAAATACACATAAATGAGAGCCAAGTCTTATATAGGATGACTTGGCTCTCATTCATTATGGGATTTATATTCATTTATTTCATATGACAAAACTATGAACAAATAGTTAATAGTATGTATTTATGTATACATTAATTCCGATACTTTTCAGTAACTAACGTGCCCTATTTTAATACAAACTTATTTCAAAGTTTTGTACCAATGTATTTCAGAATATCTCTGACATTTTTTTTATCTGATTCTGAAATTGATGATGTTAAAACAGCCTCTAAATCGAAAAATATCTGCTGAACTAAATCAACAAGATTCTTACCTTCTGCTGTTAAGTATAGTCTTTTTTGTCTTTCATTGTTAGAAGGTATTTCTCGGCTAATATATGCTTTTGCTTCTAAACCTTTAAGTATATTAGTAACAGTTGCAGTTTGCTTACCAAGATAATTAGCTAGATCTTTTTGGATAGTGCCAGGATTGTTTGCTATATAATTTAACGTTCGAGCTTGCTGCTCATTAAGATTCATGCTTGTTAACCTTTTTAATATAAAATCTTTTTGCAAATTATTAAAATGATATATTTGTTCTGAAAGCCTGTCTTCCCCTACATTCATTACTTTCTCTCCTTTAGCTTACACATATTCTATCATATATTATTGGTTAAATAATTAAATATACAACCTTCTAATTGACAACATAATAAAGTGAGCCTATCATATAATCAAATAGTTGTAATTACAACTGTTTGATTATATGAATAGGAGGTAGAGATATGTCTTTAACTCAAAAGCAAGTGGAAGATACAATCAGAGAATTTGAGTTAAATTTAAAAATGACTGAGTTATCTTTGAACCAAATTGCTGATGATCTAAATACAAGTGTTGACTCTATAAAGCAAACCTTGCATTTGCAAACGCATGTAATTGAAGATCCTTGGATTTTGAAAAATTATTTAGTTGAGCATATTGAAGCTCTTGGTAAGAAACCTATATCCTTTTCGGCATTATCAGGTGATTATCGTCGTTACTGGTTTCTTAATTCCAAAATAATAGGTGAGAAAAAAATAAGCAATGTTTCTTCTAACTGAATTTTTGACAACATTTAGTTAATAGTTCATCCAAAAGGAGATTGATGAATATGACAGTAACATTAATAACTGGAGCAAACAAAGGGTTAGGTTTCGAAGCAGCACAACGCCTGAAAAAATTAGGTCATACGGTTTATATTGGTTCTCGTGATGAAGAAAGAGGAAAAGAAGCAGCAGAAAAATTAGAAGCCCAATATATTGTTCTTGACGTAACGAATGAAGAATCCGTAAAAAATGCTGCCATAGAGATTGAGAAAAGAGAAGGATATATAGATGTCTTAATCAACAATGCAGGAATCTCTGGTAATCATTCTTTTGTGCAAGACATTACTGCTGATATGATGGAACAAGTCTACAACACAAATGTTTTTGGTATTGTGCGTGTCACGCAACACTTCTTACCTTTATTAAAAAAGTCAAACCAACCTGTAATTGTAAATGTAAGTAGTGGACTAGGTTCATTCGGACAAGTCACAAATCCTGAGAAAATTGAATCAACCGTCAATGCTTTAGCATACTGTTCATCTAAAGCGGCGGTTTCAATGCTAACCTTACAATATGCAAAAGGACTTCCTGACATACGTATTAATGCGGTTGATCCTGGACCAACAAAAACAGATCTCACTGGTCACGGTTTTCAGACTTTAGAACAAGGTACTGATGCAATTGTTAAAATGGCGACAATTGATAACAGTGGTCCAACTGGTATCTTCATAAACCGTGATGGAATTATTCCTTGGTAACAAAATTTGGATTTAGGTCCAATCTTCAAGAGTTAAGCTGCCTCCTATATTGGAAGATTTACACCACATGCATAATAAAGAACTACCACCAACTGTGCAAAGCAACGATGAATGTCTAGGCATTGCCAAAGTTACTACGATTATTAGGAGGAACTGGATCAGTAGCCAACTAGCAAACACCAGATCATTCTAAGTATGCATACGCTGACCTTATCGCCAGTTTCGGTACACTAAAAAAAATAAAGGAACAGAAGATTATATCCATGCAAATGTTTCGAATATCTGCGACAAAAAGGGTTCGGATAGACAGCTTTAAGCAAACGGACCTTTTCTCTATAAATGACTCTAAAGGAGTGTTACATCAATGACTAAATCTAAAAAAGTGATTCTCGTCACTGGAGGAAATTCCGGGCTTGGATTGGAATGCGCCCGGAACATTGCAGCAAAATCCAATAATTATCACATTCTTTTGGCTTGCCGCAATGGACAAAAAGCGAATGCGGCCATCAAATATGTAATTGACCAAACAGATAATGCGAATATCTCCACAATGGAGCTTGACGTTTCTTCTCTCTCTTCTGTGCGAAGCTTTGTAAAGAAATATAAACAGCACGGATTGGGTCCCCTTGAGGGAATAATTTGCAACGCGGGTATCAATGGAACATACTCAGGCCTGACATCAGATGGTTTTGATATGGTGTTTGAGACCAATCATTTGGGACATTTTCTCCTAACGAATTTATTACTTCCCCATTTGCAGCCCAATGGTCGCGTTGCAATCGTGAGTAGTGATATGCACTGTCCGCCCGGCGGTGAACTAACTTGGTCGGGCGTTGAGGCACTGGCTTATCCTAGTGAGGAGTTTAGCACAAACTTCAGCCGTTATTCGTTTTCTAAGTTGTGTAATCTGTATTTTACCTACGAATTGGCTGCAAAACTGAAAAGACTAAATTCTCATATTACAGCCAATGCATTTAACCCCGGACTATTGACTGATACCAATTTTTCACCAGATAAATCTCGTTTTACGGAGGAGTTTTTAGCAAAAGTAGCTGATCGAATCGGTACGCTAAATCAGTCTGCAATGGCATTAGCGAATATGATGACCGAAGCTCAATATGAACAAATAACAGGTAAATATGTTGACAGAGGGATGGAAACGTTATCCTCATCCTTGTCGTATGATAAGAGAAATGCAAAAGAGTTGTGGGAAAAGTCCGTAGAGTATACGCGTCTTAGTGCATTTGAGACTTTGCCCGGAATCTTAACTATATAATTTGTTACAAAAAAATTGCTCAACATGTGCATCTTATTTCTAGTTTTCAGATTGAATATTCATTATTTAACAGGGGGAATTGAAGATGAAATTCTACCACTATTTAAAGAGTTAAATATTCCCCTTAATCTTAAAGTGATTGTTGCTGAACTAATGAGTTATTTAGGAGGTTTTATCATTGAACATAATAGAATTAGACGGTGCAAATTTACATTATCATCAAATTGGACAAGGTCCAGTGCTGATATTTATTCCTGGTGCAAATGGTACAGGTGATATTTTCTTACCTTTAGCACAGCATTTGAAAGATACCTATACAATTGTTGCGATAGATCGTCGAGGTTACGGACAAAGTGAATTGACACAACCATTACCTGAATCAATAGCTAATCCACATGATGAATATCGAGTTAAAAGAGATGCAGCTGATATTGTAGCATTAGCGAGTCATATAAGTGATAAACCAGTTTATATTTTAGGATCAAGCTCAGGTTCTATTGTAGCAATGCATGTGTTAAAAGAGTATCCAGAAATAGTAAAAAAAATCGCATTTCATGAACCACCAATTAATACTTTCTTACCAGATAGTCAAAAATGGCAAATGAAAAATGAAGAAATTGTACAAACTGCAATAAATGAAAACATGTCAGAAGCGATGAAAATATTTGGGGAATCTTTAAGAGTGGCGCCAATTGATGCAGAAAGCATGTCTAAGCCAGCTAGTTCACCTGAAAGTACAAAAGAAATAAAAAGATTTGAAGAAATGTTGAATTGGTTTAAATATGAAATTAGACAATATACATCTTCAAATATTACAATGGAAGATTTTAAACCTTATTTAAATCGTATAATATTATTGAATGGAAAAGATTCAAAGGGATCTTTCCCTCAAGATGTAAATCAATATATTTCTGAACAATTGAATTTACCAATTGTTCACATCTCAGGTGGACATCTAGGATATATTCAGAAACCAGCAGGCTTTGCAGAAACATTATTATCAATGTGGTAAGTAAACGTTCTAAAGTAGGAAGCATATTAAATTTGAAATATAAGCTTTCTTTTTTGTTATATGAGGATTTTTTTAACGTTGATGATCAATCACACCACATTAGAAATTTACTAATAGACGTTACACCTACCCCACTTTTTGCTACAAGGTAACAAAGGTCTAATAAAAATTGGGCTATTGGCAGTTCGCCAATAGCCCTTTCTACTGTCTTCCCATTCACTTGAAAAAAAAGAATAATTGAACAAATACTTTTTTGAAAAAATCAAAATTAGATGAAGAAATGATAATAGATTAAAAAACTCGAACAAAGTTATACCTTCATGCGAGTCCAAATTTCTTATAAAGTTTTACTAAAATGTATGCGTGTGTCTTCACGTAATTTTTGAATCCAGTTATTTGTTAAACCAAAATTACGTTTTTGAACGTAAGAAGTTCCTCATCTTCTCCCAGCTTCCAGCATGACAATTTTAATAGTACATAAAGTGCAATCTGAAACCTCTTCATTCATTAAAATTTGTATCATTAAGATTTCTATAAAAATACCCCTTGTCTTTAATATTATATTGGAATATAGGTTTTGAGTCTTCAATAGCTTCCACTGCAAAAAAAAACGTAATATCTGTAGCATCTTTGGCCAAACTAATGCCACCCTTAGTACCTGGTACAGCAGTTACATTACCTGCTTTTGAAAGTTTACTGAACATCCTCGAAAGATATGGATCTGAGACACCCTAAAACTTGGAAAGGTCTTTAATTGTAATACTCGAGTTTGGTGGTATATCAATTAAATAAACAAGCCAATGAAGACAATATTCTACCCCTCCACTACAAAAATAAAATATGTAATCCAAATTTTAAAAAGATTTATACTTTGTGAAAAACTACACAAATACCATTGACATTTTAAAAAACAACGGTTATATTGTGGATATACTTAATCGCCGATTATATCTGTCGGTGATTAAGTATTACTTACAAGAGGAGACATCTTATGAACAGAATACTTGTAATAAATGCACATCCCAATTTCAATTCTGAAGAGGTATATAGTGTAAATGTATTAAATCATTTTAAGGAAACACTTAAAAATATGGACCCTACTCCGGAGATTGAACAAATTAACTTGTATAACGAAGAAATACCTAATGTAGATTCAACAGTTTTATCTGCCTGGAAAAAGTTAAGTGAAGGAATTCAACTTAACTCGGATGAAGCACGTAAAATAGAACGAATGAATGAAATCTTAAAGCAATTCAAAGAAATAAAGCAGTATGTAATTGCTTTACCACTTCATAATTTTAATATTCCTTCTAAATTAAAAGATTATATGGATAATATTTTAATAGCCCGTGAGACTTTTAAATACACAGAAAACGGTTCGGTAGGACTACTAAATGATGGTCGAAAATTATTACTCATTCAAGCCAGTGGTGCAATTTATACTAATGATGATTGGTATACTGAGGTTGAGTACGCTCATAAGTATTTGAAATCCATGTTTAATTTCTTGGGCGTTGAAGATTATCAAATTATAAGAGCTCAAGGCACAGCTTTGTTAAAGAGAGAAGAAATATTGGCTAATGCATATAAGGAAGCAGAAGATGCTGCAAAGCGTTTTGCAATATAATTGTTTTACTTAAAAACTATTAATAGATATGTATTTCTAAAAAAGCTTCATCAATAAGTCAATGAGAAAAAAAGACTTACCTAATAATAATATTAAACAATTAAATCATCATAAGTGAGGTAAACATAAATGAAAATTGTAGTAATTGGTGGTACTGGATTTATTGGAACTAAAATCGTAAGTAAACTTCGTGAAACTGAACATGAGATTGTTGTAGCATCACCTTCCTTAGGGGTTAATACTATTTCTGGTGAAGGCCTTGTTGAAATTCTTAGTGGCGCTGATATTGTGATTGATGTAACAAACTCTCCTTCATATGAGGACAACGTCGTATTGGACTTTTTTGAAACTTCTACACGAAATATTCTTGCTGCTGGGAAAGTTGCCAACGTAAAACATCATCTTCATTTATCAATTGTTGGTACGGAAAGACTTCTTCA
Organism: Gottfriedia sp. NPDC056225; assembly: GCF_042267765.1. Taxonomy (NCBI): domain Bacteria; kingdom Bacillati; phylum Bacillota; class Bacilli; order Caryophanales; family Bacillaceae; genus Gottfriedia; species Gottfriedia sp. NPDC056225. The sequence goes on from NZ_JBHJTJ010000027.1 coordinate 50,917, forward strand.
AAGTGCATATTTCCGTGGTAAAATGGCTCAAGAAGAATTAATAAAAAATTCTAGCATTCCTTACACGATTGTTCGTACAACACAATTCTTTGATTTTATTCTGGTTCTTACAGATTTATTTACTGACGGAGACACTGTTCGTTTACCTGATTCGTATAATCAGGCGATCTCTTCAGAAGATGCTGCTGCAGGTATCGCGGACTTTGCACTTAGTACACCAGTAAACGGTATTGTTAATTTAACTGGACCAGATCGAATGAAATTTGCTGATTTCGTAAATGCCTACTTAGAAAGTAAAAATGATAAACGTACAGTAGAAGCAGCTGATAAGAATCTTTACTTTGGTGCAAAACTTGGTGAGTTTTCTTTAGTTCCAAAAGCAGAAGAAATTTTGCATACTGCCCCAACACGTTTTAAAGATTGGCTTAATGAAAACTAGGCCATGAATAAATGGATTATTTTAGCCCCCTATTTTTAAGTCGGGCTTCTAACTAAGAAAAAAATGTATGGAAAAATTATTCCATACATTTTTTCTTTTATATTCACAAAAAGCTAATTTAAGTCAAGAGCATAGTATTTACGAGTAAAGTTTAACAGAAAAACTACTACTTTCTAGCACCCGAGTCATCTTGGACAAACAATATAAACTTATACTATGACAATTCGGCTATTTTTCTGTTTACACAAGGGCTTTAATATAATATTTTTCATTTTCTATAATATTCGTTTCGCGAAAATGAATGTGTGCTTATCTTACGCCAAGTAATTAAAAGGATTATACAAGAAACTATAGATACAATTAACTTACCTTCCCCTATCCAATTTATGACTTGGTGCACGGAATAGGCTTCAATTAAAATTGCCTGTATTTTTCCTAAGGTACTGGCAGCTTAAAAAATGAGAAGGGACGTTTTTCCAATGGAAGCTATGAATGTTACAAGACCCGATGGGATTAATGGTAAAATTCTAAGGAAAAGTATTAGTAAAAATGAATCTTTACTATTGGCTTTTAGTAGTTGTTGTACTTTCCGATTAGAGAATCCACGCACATCCTTTAATTTGCGAAATCCTTTTCTAGATAAAACAAACGAAATGGCTGTTCCAGAAACTTCTCCAATAAAAGATATTCCCATTCCTTCCCAAAAACCGAACACAGTCAAGTTTGCAGCAGTTAAGAAAACACTTGGAACAATCCCTAATATACTAATCACAATATTGATACTAATGCTCAACAGGACAGCAACATTTTCGTAAGAAGTAAACATATCAATTGCTAGATCCTTTAGGTGCATGTCTAAATCATCCCTCTTCTTAATGAGGATATTGAAATTTTCAACAAATCCTTAACTATTTAAAGTTATAGTTCTCATTCTACAAAAATTTTAGGATATTCCGATGTCGCTACTATATTTTCTATAAGATTGACTTTATTGATATTTCTTAGCCAGTCTCATTAATTTAAATTTGTGCTACATTGAAATAGTACTAGCTTTTAATCTTTATTCAATTTCACAAAAAAAGTAATCCAATCATTGTTGAACTCCCCCCATATTCCTCCACTATGAAGTTCAACAATTCGTTTAGAAATAGCAAGTCCCAACCCTGCACTTCCTTCACTTTTTCGTGATTGGTCTACGCGATAAAATCTTTCAAAAAACCGATCAAGATGCTCAACCTTAAGATTATTTCCTTTATTTGATATTGAAAATAGTACTTCATTGGTGGATTGAGTTAAATTAACAATTATAGTAGAAGGCTTAACACTATACTTCATAGCATTACTAAATAAATTATCCAAAACCCTTACGATTTTTTCGACATCAATATTTATATGAATATCTTCTGCTATCAATTCCTTTTTAAGGTTCAATCCCTCTTTATGGAAAATGGGAATATTCTCTCCAATAACTTGTTCAATTAATTGACTATAATCAACTATTTGTTTTGATAGAATAATATCAGGGCTAGATAACTTTGTATATTCAAAAAGTTCATTAATTAGATTTTTCAAGTCGTTTGATTTTGTATAAATTGTATTCAAGTATTCATTTAATTCATTCTCATTTTTGTATTCTCTATTTCTTAACAAATTCGTATATCCTAAAATCGACGTTAATGGTGTTCTTAAATCATGTGAAACACTTGTTATCAATTCATTTTTTACATTTTCCATTTGTCTTTCATTATTAAATTTTATTTCTAGTTCCTTTGACATTGTATTAATATTCTTACTTAATTGAGTTAATTCATCGTTTCCTTCCAAATCAATAGCAATCCCAAGTTTACCTTCTGATATCAATTGAACAGTATTTGAAATTTGCTTTAGATACTGTATTTTTTTCCTAACTAGTAATAAAAAACTAATAATAAAACTTGAAATAATCATTAAAAATGTAGGAATAATTATTAAATTGTATAAAAATGAATTCACATTATTTGGATGACTTATTATATATGGCCTAATAAAAATTTGTGAAATGAGGAGAGTAATAATTAGTGAAACCCCAAAACTAATAGCAATTGCAACTAAAAGCTTAATACTAATCCGTTGCCAAAAGTGATTTAATTTATTCATATTTTGTACCCAATTCCCCAAATAGTTTTAATATAAATTGGATGTTTCGGATCTTCTTCAATTTTTTCACGAATATTTGTTATATGGACCATAACAGTATTGTCGGACTTTAAAAAGTCTTCTTTCCAAATTGCTTCATATATTTTACTCACACTTAAAACGATTCCTTTATTACGTAAAAGTAATTCAAGTATTTCAAATTCTTTTGGAGTTAACCTTTTTTCTTGTTTACGAACCCAAACTTGGCGAGTTTCTGTATTCATGTACAAATCATCAAATTCTAAAACTTTTTCATTATTTTTTTGCATTTTATTATATTTTTTAAATCTTCTTAACTGAGATTTTACTCGAGCAATTAACTCAAGAGGATTAAAAGGCTTCGTTAAATAATCATCTGCACCTGAACTTAAACCTTGTATTTTATCAATATCTTCACTCTTTGCTGAAAGCATGATGATCGGTAAGGTCTTTTCTTCACGAATCTTAATACACGCTTCAATTCCATTAATTTTTGGCAGCATGATGTCCAAAATAATTAAGTCATATTCTTCTTCTTGTAAGAATTCAAATGCTTCTACTGCATCATTGGCTAACGTAGTTTCAAATCCTTCGTTTTGAAGATAAATCGAAATTAATTTTTTTATATTTTCATCATCATCTACAACTAGTATTTTACTCGTCATTTTTAACTAATCCTTTCAAATAGACCGTTCATTATTACAACTTAGAACATATGCTGGGGGGAAATTTCTAATTTCTCTTTTAATATGCATTTTCTCGAAGTAATGATTAATAAAACTCATTTTTCTTTGTGTATATTGGAATGTAATAAATTTTCCTTCATCATTCAGTACCCTTTTGGTACTCGTTAATATAGATTTAGAAATCCTTTTTGGTAAACTTGCAAATGGTAGACCTGAAATAACATAATCCACATTGAACACTTCTAATTCTGCTAAATATTTAACTATGTTTTCTGCACCATCATTTATGATAAACAAATTTTTCCTATGACCAAACTTATTAATTAGATGATTGTAAAACTCCTGATTTTTTTCCATTAATATAATTTTAATATTGGGCAATCTTTTTTTTAGTAGTTGTTCAGTAAAGATTCCTGTACCAGGCCCATACTCTACAATTACACTAGCATTTTCAAAATTAATATCTTCTAACATCTTGCTTGCTAGGAAACGTGAACTAGGCATTATAGCTCCAACTGTTCTTGGTCTTAGTATATATTGAAATAGAAATAATAAATTTTTCATAAACCTAACCTCCAAATTATTAACTTTTCAAGATAGGCTTATAATAAAGTTAATATCTGAAGAAATGGTCACTAAAATTCTTAAGATTTATAAAGAATCATGAACAAATATTAAAAATGTACATAAGATCCAAGTAATACATACCATAGTGCATAGCAGGTGTTACTTAACAAAACAATTGCAATGTAAGCTCTATACTTCATTCCAGATGCCGATGAAATTAAACAAGCAGCATCTGTAGGACCTGTTGGAACTGCACCTAAAATAAATAACATCCAGTATTGGTTTTTCTTAATTCTATTATCAATTTTCGGATGTTTTTCTAGAAATGTTTTATACCACTGTGACTTATTTATTTTTCTTCCAATAATGTAGACGATACTTTCAGTAATAAACATAGATCCTAAGGAAATTAAAAGTACAATCCAAGGATTAAAAAGATATACACCTATGAGTAAAAATAATGAACTAGGTATCATTAAAATAAATCTAAATGCAAATATTACAAAGTATAATAAAATTGCATAATCTTGTTGTTTGGTAATAAAGTCAATTAATTCATTTTTTGATAATGGAAAAATTCCAATGACATATAAACCAACCAAGAGAATTCCCCAACTACTTATTAAAGCTATTAAACGATATTTCAATCCTATTCCTCATTTCTCATTTATTACTATTTAGTAGATAACATTTATATTTTCGACTAATTTTATTAGTATTTCTCTACGGAATTTCTTAAGAATTCTAAAGAAATAACTAAAAATATGTAATTTCCATTATTATTTTTATGAAATGAATATCGAACACAAACTAGGAAAGATTAAATCACATACCATAGCTAAACACTAAGCAGTAGGTGATTGAATATTAGAATAAATAATTATAAAATTCTGTTTGCTATTTTTTTATTAATATTATGGGAACTATTTATGGATAGGTCACCTGGATCCTTCTTTGTTAGCATGCATTTGATAATTACCATTAGTGTAATTGTTATCTCTTGCAAATTATTTTTAGAAAATCGTGACCCACAAAATACTCTTTCTTGGCTATTATTATTCGTCCTAATCCCAACATTTGGCGTTATTTTATATGTATTATTTGGACGATTAAAGACAAGGCGAAAGAAATTAATCCGACACTCAATGTTTAAAATACCTCAAAATACTCCCGTTAACTCTATTAATAGCAATACATTGTCTACAAAATTATCTAAATTAAGTGCTATTATTGAAAAATTAACCGGTGCATCAATTAATCAAAATACAACCGCTTCTTTATTAATCAATGGAGATGAAATGTTTTCTAGACTAAAGGAATCTTTGTTAAATGCAAAACACTCCATCTATATTCAATATTATATTTTTCGTACGGATACAATTGGGAATGAGGTACTCGATATATTAAAAATGAAAGCAAATGAGGGTATTGAAGTTCGTTTATTGATTGATGGTTTGGGAAGTAAAAAATTTAAAAAGAAAATTTTAAAAAACTTGCAAAATATCGGTGTTAAAGTAGCACAGTTCGATCCGATTTTCACTAATTGGTCATTTGGCACTCTGAATTACCGTAATCATAGAAAAATCGTAGTGATAGATGGGATAAAAGGATTTACTGGGGGTCTAAATGTTGGTGACGAATATTTAGGAAGGTCTAAACTAGGATTTTGGAGAGATACTCATTTATTCATTGAAGGCACAGCTGTCAAAGAATTGCAAAATTTATTTTTACAAGACTGGCACTATTCTACATTTGATAGCTCAGTTGAAACTATTAAAAATATTTTAAACAATGATCAAATTACAGTTGAGAAACCTATTGATAATGCTAGAGAATTAGCTGAATCAGGTGCTATTCAAATATTTGGAAGTGGTCCTGATACAAAAGAACCAACAATGAGGAATGCATTTCACTCTCTCCTCTCAATAGCTGAGGATAGTATTTGGATTGCCACACCTTATTTTGTTCCTGATCAAGAAATTTTAACAATTTTAAAGCTTAAAGCTTTGTCTGGTGTAGATGTACGAATAATGTATCCAGGTAAAAGTGATAGTCTATTAAGTGACTCAGCTTCAAAATCATACTTTGCACCTCTATTAGAATGCGGGGTAAAAATTTTTAAATATAAAAAGAATTTCCTTCACTCAAAAGTGATACTCATCGATAATGAAATTGCTTCAGTTGGAACCGCTAATTTAGATATTCGTAGCCTTCACTTAAATTATGAATTAACTGCATTTATGTATGAATCGAAAGGAGTTCGTCAAGTCTATAACTCTTTTTTAAATGACTTTTCGGTTTCAACACAATTAATTTTTGCTGAATTTAAAGAACGAAGCCTTTTCAAAAAAATAATCGAGTCTTTAACTCGCTTATTTTCCCCTTTATTATAAAGTCTTTTGATTGGAGGAAATGGAGTGGCCAGTCATAACCACCAGTATAACTGGTGGTTTGCTCAGCCTTATAAGAGTACCTACTCCATTTAATATCTGACCAATTTCTCATTTTTATTTTCCATATATCACTAGTCTACTGTTTTTTGGTGCAAAGACAATGCTATTTGCAATACCATTTTGACCGACCGAATTTAATTATATCAAAGAGGTTTTATTTTGTTCAAAGCTAAAAACTTTTTAGAACCAACCAAACGGTACTCTCTTTGTTAACACACTTTATTTAGCTAATTCTTAAAGCTTAACACTCTTAATAGAAGTCCAACCACTATACACTTTAGTAGAACCAACTGTTCGATATGTTCTTACTTTATAATAGTAAGTCTTTTTCTTTGTTAAACTACTATTTGTATAAGATGTTGAAGTTGTACTTTTTACTAAACTATATGAACCAGTAATTGATGTAGATCTGTAAATTTCATAGCCGCTTGCTCCACTTACTGAACTCCACGATACTTTGCTACTTGTTGAACTTACTTTAGTCGCGTTGAAATTAGTTGGTACTGATGGAATTGGTTTTGCACTAACGACTGATGAATAATTTCCATAGACTTTCTTGCCACTCACTACTCTATACGATTTAACCTTGTAATAATACGTTTTGTTTGTTGTTAAACTTGAATTTGTATAGCTTGTTGAAGTTATTGTTCCAACTCGTGAGTATGTTCCATTACTAGACGTTGAACGGTAAACTTCATATCCACTTGCACCACTTACAGCTGACCAACTCGTTTTCACACTATTATATGAAGAAGATGTTGCTTTTACAGATGTTGGTGTAGACAAGGCAGGTTTTACTGAAACTATTTTGCTATAATCACTGTATTGTGTAGATGTTCCTTTTTTATAAGATTTAATTTTATAGTAATACGTTGTACCTGTGTTTAAAGATGAATTCGTATACGAAGTACTTGAAGTAGTTGCTATTTTTGTATACGTACCTGTACTTGAAGTTGAGCGATAAATATCATAACCAGACACATCATCCGCTTTTGTCCAACTTAATTTAGCACTATTATATGTGCTAGCTGATACCTTCACATTAGTAGGTGATAAAATTGGCTCTACATAATCTGGATCCGTTGAGAACCATCCATAAATCGTTTGGTCTGCGCGAGAATCATAGCCCATCCCGATTCTAATAATTGGGTAGCCAACTGTTTTCTTTACTAAAATACCGTAATAAACTTCAGATTCTGCACCCGGATATAGCTCTACATCGTATTCACTAAGACCATCTAATTGATCCCCAAAAGATGCCGTTTCGATTGGATTAACTTTTTGACCAGATTTAGTATAAAAACTATTGTAGCTATTAACCACATCAGATGCTGATAAAGGTTCTTCTGGACCTGAGACGTATTTCAAGTTAAATCCCATCACAATCCATTCTTCATCATCTGCAGGTTCTGAATTAAACATATTTTCATTTGCAACAATTTCATTTGCCTCATCACCTGTGTACATGTCGAATAATTGAAGTTCAACTTCTTTCGGCTTATCCCACTCATACTCTTGAAGTGTAAAATTATAGTTAAACCAGGCACTATAAGGTGTGTTGCGATCTCCTATTTCAGCAAATGCTGATTTTAAATTAAATGAAAACAAAATGATAAAAGTTAAAAATAAGTACATAAAATTTCTTTTCTTCATGATTTTCCCCCTTAAAAAAATATGTCGCTACTAAAGAATACCTCCTCCATTTGATAATTTGATTATATACATTGGGGTGTTCAAAAAATTGAACAACAAAAAAGAGAATCTCATCATGATTCTCAATACGTTACATATGATAATAGTTTGATATTTTACCAATATAATCCCAATTACTTAAATAAGCTTAATAATTCCTACATTAAAATTTTACTAAAAAACGCTAAAATTACTCTTATTTAGACTAGTTATTTTCGTATTCGATAATTAAAATTTCATTAAACAAGTCTATAGTCTTTATAATTGCCGAAAAATAAATGCGCATTGAAGCCCATGGTTGTATCTAATTACTTGTAGTAGCATTAAGACCTCAGCGTTCTTAATAACAAATAATAGGAGTGATTGGGTGCTTAATAAAAAAATCTTATCATTAGTTGCTTTAGGTTTATTAGCGTCACCATTGTCTTTAGGAACTGTTAAGGCAGTAGGAAACGGATACAACTTATCCAAGAAGATGGTTGAACATCAGATTAAAATGCCACTTCAAAAAGGAATCCCCGATTTTCATAGGTTTAATCAACTTAGAAATGAAGTAAAGGATTCAAAAGCCATTTCAGTAAAAAACTTTAATAAAATAGGGATTATGAGTAATGGTAACAGCACTAGTGAAGATGATGATTTTATATCTGAGGTAGAGCCCAATGATGACTTTGATTCTGCAGATAATACATCATATGAAAAACCGTTAATTGGACAGTTATACCCATTGTATGATGTAGATGTTCATAAAGTAGTCGTACCGAGCGATGGACTTTTATATGTAGTTGGGGTTACTAACTCTGATAATATTGAACTAGCATTCTCTGTTACAGAAAAATATTTTGCCGTGAGTAATAAATTACAATATTTAGGCTCTGAATATGATGACGAAGGAAATGAATATCAAGCATACCAAGCAAAAGCTGGTACATATTATGTTGGCGTTATAGACTATGATAATGACGATGTTGATAATAATACAGAAGATGACTTATATGCTATAGGAACTTACTTCGAAGATAATGTTGCCCCAAATAAACCAATCGTAAATAAAGTTGATAATAATGATACAGTTGTAACAGGTAAAGCAGAAGCTAGCTCTACTGTTACCGTGAAAGTAGGTAGTACTCAATTAGGTACTGCTAAAACAGCTTCAAATGGAACTTATTCTGTAAAAATCAAAACACAAAAAGCTGGCGTGACATTAAGTGTTACAGCTAAAGATTCTGCTGGTAATACAAGTGCAGCGTCAACTACAAAAGTCGTTGATGTGATTGCACCATCTAAGCCTGTTGTAAATAAGGTTGATAATAATGACAAAGTTGTGACTGGAAAAGCAGAAGCTGGTTCTACTGTTACTGTTAAAAAAGGTTCCACAACACTTAGATCTGCAAAAGCTAATTCATCTGGAAATTATTCCGTTACGATAGCTGTTCAATATGCTGGTACAAAACTATCTGTAACTGCTAAAGATGCTGCTGGTAATACGAGTACATCAACAACTGTAACAGTCGTTGATGTGATTGCTCCAAGTAAACCAAAGGTTAATAAAGTAGACGATAACGATGCGAAAGTAACTGGAAAAGCTGAAGCTAACTCTACTGTTACTGTTAAAGTTGGAAGTAAAACTTTAGGTTCAGCAAAAGCTGATTCAAAAGGAAACTTTACAATTAAAATCAAAGCTCAGAAAAGTGGTACTACGATTTCTGTAACTGCTAAGGATGCTGCTGGTAATACTAGTTCTGCGACTTCAGTTAAGGTTGTAAGGCATTAAGATAGATTATTGAACCAAGGATTAGTTCCTTGGTTTTTTGTTTTTTATCAATCAAGACACACGCTTAATCCGTCTTTTTTTAATAGAAAAATAGATACTAATTAATACAAGCAATAACGGGATGCCATAAACACTCCTCTTTCATAGGGTCATATTTTGATAAATATTCATCAATCCCCTTTAATATATAGTAAAAATAGGAACATATAGCAACGGTATTTAATTTAGGTAATAATGAAATATGTATGAACGTTTAAAGGACTTCAAATAACAAAAATCTACTTGAAGTCTCTAATTTTAATTATAAGATTCTTCTTCAATCTGGTTTAACCTAATTAATATATTCAAAAATATCTTATCCCTTATTGCATCAGCCCACATACCTTCGCAGAATCGTTCTCCTCTAACGTAATATGTAAAAATAGATTTTATTAAATGCTTATCAGCTATTTTTATTAATTGTAAATGCGGTTCTTGATAGTTACTCATAGTATTTAAATAATTGGGATCACTTAGCTCTGATTTATAAAAAGCATCAATGAACTCATTTACTACTTCATGATATTTATAAAAACGACCGTACATAGTAAAAAATTCAAAATCGTTTTTACTAAAATAATCAATATACTGTTGTATTTTTTCACTTTTCATTATTTCACTCCTTCCTATTTTACTCTAGAATTTCTCTTTAATGGATTAGTCAACTTACTAGTAAATGAATAAAGAGCATCCCCGAAAGATACTCTTTTAGTAAAATATTATTATTGCTGCAAGTCCATACTATAAAGCTTACTCATCTCCAAAATTTGCGCCTGAACTCTCTCAATCACAGACGGCGGGCTTATTACTTGTGCATCCTTACCCCAAGTTAAAATCCATGTGATTAATCCATCACTGATCGCAGCTTTTGTAGTTAAAATGAAGTGCTCCTCATCTACTTGCTGAATAGCAGCTTTTAAGCCAAAACGGTCAAAAACTACATTTAATAATCCTCTTTTGAACTTGATCTTTACGTAGTCTGGTTCACCTGCAAACATATTGAAAACGGTGCGCAAATATTCATCGACGTCAAAGCGTTCATCTTGGAATTTTTCTTCGGTTTTCTTAACTTTGCGCATTCGGTCTACACGGAAATGTCTTAGTTGATCTTCAGGTAAACTTCTCGTAATTAAGTAATAGTAGTCATTTGACCAAATTACTGCGAGTGGTTTAACCATATATTCTTTCCCACCGTGACTTAATTCAAATTTTTTCTTAATATTGTATCGGCCATATTGAAACGAAATGAGTTTTTTCTCAGAAATTGCTTGGTGAAGTTGATCGATTGAAAAGTGAATACGATTGCTTTCACTTTTAATTGCCGTATCTGGAATAATGCCGTTGTGAAGCTTTTTAGCTTCGTTATCACTCGTTAGTTTTTTTAATTTATCTATGATTTTTTGTGTTTCTTGTTTGTTTAAAAATCTTGAAGCAGTCACTGCATCTACTAATAAACGTAGTTCATGCAATTCAAAAAGTCGCTCTTGGTGGCTATATGTCGTTGCCTTTCCATCACTAGGATTTTCAATTACATCAAATCCAACCTCTTCTAATACTGTTATATCTTTTAAAAATGTATTTTTACTATACGAAAAATCCTCTTCTCCTACCGCTAATCTCTTTTTTATTTCATCAAAGGTAAACTCATTGTCAATATCGGTCTTACTTTCTAGTAGCTTCATTAATTTATAAAATCGTTCGCGGTTTTCCATGGATTCCTCCGTTTTTTAGTAAAATCTAAAAGATATATTCTAAATAAACCTTAATATTATTTTAATTTTAGCACATCTAATTACGAATGATTATAGTCACAATTTACCAGTCTATTTTTACCAAAAACACTATGAAATAAGTAGTATGTTTCCCCATAATTTCTAGTAAACAAATGCCAGAACTACTTTAAAAAGTGTTGTTGGCTTATTTTTTTGCCACTTTTTTATCTAGTACACATGGACCCGTCCAAAAAGACTAAAAATGGATTTTGCGTGATATGACAATGTGAACAAGCATACACATTAAATATTGATTCCCAAAATTCTCCATTGGCAAATCAAATTATATAGGAGGTTAGGAATGATTGTATTTGATCATGTAAATAAGTTTTATGGCGATTTTCAAGTCTTAAAAGATATTAATCTCACCATTAATAAAGGTGAAGTTGTTGTTGTGATCGGGCCGTCTGGTTCTGGGAAAAGTACTTTGCTCCGTTGTATTAATCATCTAGAAACAATCAATGACGGGACTCTTACTGTAAGTGGTGTTTCTGTTGGTGATAAAAAAACAGATATTAACAAGCTAAGACGCAATATTGGCATGGTTTTTCAGCATTTTTATTTATATCCGCACAAAACAGTGCTTGAAAATATCACTCTAGCTCCTATGAAAGCTCTTGGTCAATCTAGAGAAGAAGCCTACCAAACTGCTAATCACTTTCTTGAAAAAGTAGGTATTTTAGAAAAAGCCAAAGCCTACCCTTCTCAGCTTTCCGGTGGCCAGCAACAGCGCGTCGCAATTGCACGCGGGCTTGCGATGAAACCGGATATTATGCTTTTCGATGAACCAACCTCAGCACTCGACCCTGAAATGATTGGCGAAGTGCTTGATGTAATGAAAAACCTTGCTAAAGAAGGTATGACGATGGTTGTTGTAACTCATGAAATGGGCTTTGCAAGAGAAGTAGCCGACCGTATCGTCTTTATGGATGAAGGTCGAATTTTAGAAGAAGCAACTCCGGCTGAGTTTTATGAGAACCCGCGTGAAGAACGGGCTCGCTTATTCTTAAGCCGTATATTAAATCATTAATAGGAGGTAATTGGAATGTTTCTAAAAAAATTCATGAAAATGGCTCTAGTTTCAACAACGGCCGCCTTAGTTCTTGCAGGCTGTGGTAGTAAGGATGATTCGAAAAGTAAAGATGCTCTAGCACGAATTAAAGACGATAAGAAAATTGTATTTGGCGTAAAATATGACACTCGTTTATTTGGATTGAAAAACCCTTCAACAGGTAAAGTAGAAGGATTTGATATTGACCTTTCCAAAGCACTTGCGCAAGAAATGTTTGGCAAAGATGTAAAGCCTGAGTACATAGAGGTTACGTCAAAAACGAGGGTTGGTCTCTTAAATAATGGAAAAGTTGATGCGGTCGTCGCTACAATGACGATTAATGAAGAACGTAAAAAAGAAGTAGATTTTACTGATGTTTACTTTAATGCCGGACAATCTTTGTTAGTAAAAAAAGGTAGTAAAATTCATGGAATTGCTGACTTGAAAAAAGGCACAAAAGTACTTGCTGTTAAAGGCTCAACTTCAGCGGTAAATATTCGCGAGAAAGCTCCTACTACGACCGTACTTGAATTCGAAAACTACGCTGAAGCTTTTACAGCCTTAAAAGCAGGTAAAGGTGATGCTTTAACTACGGATGATGCAATCCTTTACGGTATGAAAGAAGAAGATCCTTCATTTGAATTAGTAGGTGGAACTTTCACTGAAGAACCTTATGGTATCGCAGTTAAGAAAGGAAATAAAGCACTTGTTGAAAAGTTGAATAAAGCATTAGCAAGCTTAAAAGCTTCAGGTAAATATGATGAGATTAAGAATAAATGGATTAAAAATTAAATGATATTATCATTAGGAACTGCAGAGTCCGTGTTTATACGGGCCTGCTTTTCCTAATAATTAGGAGGAAATCCTTTGATAGATTTCTCGATATTAACAGATCATTTAGAGTATTTTTTAGATGGATTAAGAGTAACCATTTTAACTAGTTTAATTGCTTTATTATGTAGCTTTATTTTAGGGACACTGGTTGCTGTTATGCGAATTGCTCCAATCAAACCGCTTAACTGGTTAGGTTCGATCTATGTTGAATTTATCCGAAATATCCCTGTCCTAGTGGTCATTTTTTTTACTTACTTAGCTGGAAGCTATAGTGGAATGGTTGCAGGAACAATCGGTTTGACCATCTATACAGCAGCGTTCATTGCCGAAGCAATCCGTGCTGGTATTCTCTCCGTGCCAAAAGGCCAAATGGAAGCCGCTCGCTCAACCGGATTGACTTACGGACAGGCAATGAGATTAATCATCCTTCCTCAAGCAATCAAAATCGTCATCCCTCCTCTTGGCAACCAATTTCTAAATTTAGTAAAAAACTCATCATTATTAGCCGTCGTAGCTGGTCAAGATTTAATGTATCAAGGAGATCTAATTTCTGCAATGACTTACGTAACGTTCGATACTTATATTTTCGTAGGATTATTTTATTTAGTTTTAACGATTCCTTTAAGCATCGGTGTTAACTTTTTAGAAAAAAGCTTGGCCAGAAGTAATTAAGGAGGTGGATTGATGGATTTTCTACAACCATACGCTGATGTATACACACTAGACCATATTAAATTTTTACTTGAAGGATTTTGGGTCACACTTAAAGTCGCTGCTATTTCAATTGTGCTCAGCTTTATTATTGGCGGATTGATTGGTACCCTCAGATATACGAAAATTCCCGTCGTTACTCAATTACTAACCGCGATTGTTGAGACGATTCGGAACTTACCTTTATTGCTAATTATTTTCTTTACGTATTTTGCCTTACCAGAAATCGGAATCGAAATGAAAATTACAACAGCAGCCATCGCAGCATTGACAGTATTTGAATCAGCTATGATTTCAGAAATTATACGAAGTGGATTAAACTCGATCGAAAAAGGACAGATTGAAGCAGCACGGGCATCTGGATTGAATTACACACAGACATTACGCTATATTGTCTTGCCACAAGCATTGAGAAGAATGGTTCCGCCGATCGTGAGTCAGTTTATTTCATTACTAAAAGACACATCATTAGCTGTCGTTATTGCATTGCCGGATTTATTGCATAATGGACAAATTATTTATGCACAGAAAGAATCTTATGTAATTCCTGTTATGGTGATTGTTGCGTTGATGTACTTTATTGTTAATTATGTTTTGTCGTTGGTTGCGCGTAGATTGGAGATTAAGCAGTCTTGAGGAATCCGGTTCTTTGGTTTGAGCCGGATTTTTTATTTT
>NZ_JBHJTJ010000028.1:0-26758 GCF_042267765.1 Gottfriedia sp. NPDC056225
ATGTCCCACCAAGCCAAGCACAAACTGCTAAAACGTGTATGCTAACTAGAATGTTCTTTTTCGTTAAATTCATTTTCTTTTTCACCACTATTTTTTACCTCCGTTTTTAATCGATTTATACTTTTAATGATAGTGGCAAGATATAAAACTACTATTATCGATTTCTTAAATAATTCTTAAATAATGCTGAAAAGAATTTGATGTCTTATGTAAAAGAAACTCACAGAAATCTTTCGTTATCTGTGAGTTTCTTTTTCCGCATTTTTACTAAACTTTATCGCTTTATTTATTTGTTCTTTATTCACACGTACTAATCCATACCATGTTTGTAGGAATGAATTTATTTGTCGTATTTTCGATTTCATAATAAATAATTGGTCTTAAAACTTTAACTCCTTAATCTTTATTTTCAAAAAATGGATCAATCGGAATTTCTTTGTTTTTTGTTTCATTTGGACTTAATATGATAGGCTCACTTAAATTCGTTATACTTCTCCTATTCTTTAAATCCATTAAAAAATGTGTAATGGTTAGTTCTATGAACAAAATTTACAATCAAAAAAAGAGTCATCCCACTCACTGAGATAACCCTTTAAAATACTGTTTTTGAGTCTAATCTTTAAAACGATACCCAGCCCCCCATATTGTCTCAATAAAGTTTGGATTAGATGGGTCGACTTCTATTTTTTCACGTATTTTGCGAATATGAACAGTTACTGTCGATATATCCCCTACTGTTTCAAATCCCCAAATTCGATCAAATAATAATTCTTTGCTAAATACTTTATTTGGATTTGAAGCAAGAAAAGTAAGTAAGTTAAACTCTTTTGTCGTGAAAATTTTTTCTTCTCCATTTACGAGAACTTTTCTTGAATCCTTTTGAATCGTAAGTCCTCTGATTTGAAGTTCATCTTCATTTATTTGGCCTTTACTTGCTAATCGCTGATACCTAGATAGATGAGCTTTGACTCTAGCTATTAATTCACTTGGGCTAAATGGTTTCACGATAAAATCATCCGCTCCTAAACCAAACCCCCTAATTTTATCGATATCCTCTGTTTTGGCTGATACAATTAGAATTGGAATATCTTTGTTTTCGCGTATTTTCTTGCATATTTCAAAGCCATTCATTTCAGGTAGCATTAAATCTAGAATAACTAAATCAAATTCATTCGTTAAAGCTTTTTGAAGCCCGCTTCTTCCATTAGATTCAATTTCAACTTCAAATTCATTAATCTCTAAATAATCTCTTTGTAATAATGCGATACTTTGATTATCTTCAATGATTAAAACCTTTTTCATTCTGTCACCTTTGTTATCAATTTCTTATTTAATGATAGGAATATATTTGTATATTCACTAATTTCACTTTCTGCCCATACTTCACCACCGTGCTCTTCTATTATTCTTTTTGCGATGGCTAGGCCTAAACCAGTACCACCTGTTGTTAAATTCCTTGAAGGATCAGCGCTGTAAAAGCGATCAAAAATAAACGGAAGGGCTTCTTTAGATATTCCTTTACCATTATCATGAAATTGTATTGTGATTTTTTCTTGATTTTCGTTTAAATTTATCGAAATTAGTTTCTCATCTTTATCCATGTACTTCAAACTATTTTGAATAATATTTGTCATAACACGTTTAAATTGCTCTCGGTCCATAAGAATAATACATTTTTTGCAATCCACATTACTACTGAAGCTAATTTTTACATTGATTGGTTCTAAATCAAATTTTAGCTCCTCAATACTATCTACTAAATAGTCATATATATTTACTTCTTCAAAATGAAAAGGCACTCTTTTTAAATCTAACTTTGAATAAAGAAATAATTCATTAATCAAATGGTCCATATCCAAAGTTTTCAAATAGATTGTTTCGATATATCGCTCCATTTTCTCTGGTGTATTCGCTACACCATCTTTAATCCCTTCAATATACCCTTTTATTGAAGTAATTGGTGTTTTCAGATCATGTGATATATTTGCAATTAGTTCTTTTCGATTCTCTTCATATTTCTTCTGAATTTCAGCTGACTCTTTTAGATTTCGTCTCATTAATTCAAAACTAACCGCTAATTGTCCAAGTTCATCTTTGTTTAATGGCTTTACTTCAACATCTAAATTACCTTCACTTATATGTTTAGCGGCATTAGTTAGATTCTTCACCGGTCTTAATATACTTCTTGAAACAAAATATGAAAGTACTCCATTTGTAATGGCAAAAATTGGGACAATTATGCCGAAACGAAAGAAATAAAATGAATGTGGCGGATGATCATTAAATTTCGGATCCAACACTTTATAATAAAATATCCCTAGCAGGATCTCGATCAGGATAAAAGAAAAAATCGGTATAACAATCATTGCAATATTAGATAAGATTAACCTTTTTCGAATCGACAAAATAGACTCCAACTTTCAAAGAATGATGAACGAGTAATTAGACTACCCACTATATTTTTTATGACATTAGTATATTTCAGAGAAATTAATTGCTTATTATTAAATTCTTAAATAATTCTTAAATTATATACCAGTTACATTATAAATCGAAGTTTAAGTACAAAAAATGTGACACATACAATTTGCGCCACACTAATAAATGATTATAATTTACTACAGACTTCCAATAAAATTCATCTTCTCTACATCTAGATCATCGTATGCACCATCTAGTAGTTTTCTCACATCTTGTAGAGTATTTTGCAAATTTACAGATGCACCTTTTATACGAGTGAATTCTTCGGCTACAAATAATGGTTGTGTTAAATAGGCTTCAAGTAATTCACCACGTTTATATGTTAATTTTTCATGTTCAGGTAATGAGTCGATTCCATGAACTGTTACTAATGATCTTAGTTCACGGTATCTTCGGAGTAATTTCTGCGCTGCTTTTTGTACTTGGTTGTGGGCTTGTTCTGGTTGATGATCTTCCAATACTGTAGAAGTTGATTGAATAGGATTAATTGCAGGATATTTATGTCTAAAAGCTAAGTCCGCATCAAACTGCCATAATGTTTCGAGTGGTCCATAAGGGAAATCTTCATCCACCGCTTCTCCCTTTAAGTCAACTAAAAAAGTCGTTACATCTTCAATCCCAATATCAGCTAATCTTTGTTGAAGACGGTTAATTTCACCCGAAATGACATTTGAACGATCTGCTGCAAAAGCAATATCTACATTTTTTCCTGTTTTTGCAATCGTGTCATACACTTCATCAATTGTATTACACACCAAATTAATATCAGCTTTAATAGCGTCTAAATCTGGATGCTCACCTTCTGGCTTTAATAAAATCGTAAAATATGAATCTTTTTTTAATTTATAAAACATTTCCGCTAATACGACTAGTTGACCCATACCTGGTCTTGCAACCAATCCTACTGTACCGCCTTTTACTAATGGAGCAAATAAATCAAGCGTTTTAATCCCAGTTTCAATCATCTCAATCTTCTCCCCTCTAATAATTAGTTCATCCAAAGTACATTCTGCTAATGTAGCTAAAGCAACTATTGTTCTTACTTCTGACCTGCCAATTGGAATTTTCCCGGTACATAAATTTGATACTGTTGCTGGTCTAAGTCCAACAGATTTTGCTGAACTAGTTAAATTTGGTACTCTACGGCGTAACAACGAAACGTTCAAGCGTAAATTTTCCATTTTTCTCCTCCTTTAAGTATAATTTATTCGAATTTACAGAATTAAGCAAGTATTTTTACTCTGAAAAGTAAAATAATTACTCTTTAGAGTAAAAAATGAGTTTTTATCTGGATGATCATTTTTGGAAAAACGTCAAAAAAAGAAGAATGGCTCAGATTCTTCTTCTTTTAGTGATTTATGGATATTTGACCATCCGCCCAAACAAATCATATTAAATTTCATACTTTAATAGGGATTAAACTAAAAAGGAGTTGATACAATGAACTTTTTCCCTCAATATAGAACATTTCCAGGCTTCCCAGGACAACCAGGCGGATTTCCGGGGCATCCAGGTGGATTTCCGGGACAACCGGGTGGCGGAGGTGGAGGCCAAGGTCAGCCAACAGCACCACCACCTTCATTTACTCCGGCACAAACTCAGGCTACAGCATTCGCGGTTGATCCAGGTGCAATTGCTGGATGTCGATTTAGAAATACTTATGTTTGGTTGAATAATGGAGAACAATTTTGGTATTTTCCAACCTTCGTAGGAAGAACTTCAGTTGCTGGCTGGAGATGGATCGGCTGGAGATGGATTTTCTTTGGCATTGATACACATCGTATTAGATCGTTTACGTGTTTCTAAAAACTATATTTAATTTAAAAGCCTTGTGAATAGTAAATCCCAAGGCTTTATACCTATTTATTAAATGACACTTCAGTACCTACTGAATACACGATTACTTGATTTCTACCATTCATTTTAGCCTCGTACAATGCTTTATCCGCAAAATTTATAGCATCAACAAAATGCAATGACTCGTTTGGTACTAAATTAACTAATCCAATGCTTGTACTAACAAATGGGATTGCTAAAGAGTTTATATTTGGAATCTTTAAATCTATGATTCTCTCTCGTATACTTTCTGCAATGACGATCGATTCTTCTTCAGATAGACCTGATAGAATCCCAATGAATTCTTCACCGCCGTATCTTGCAGAAAAGTCCTCTTCTCGTCGCAAATTTTTAGATATTATATTTGCGACCAACTGCAGACATTTATCCCCTTCTAAATGTCCATAAGTATCATTGAATTTTTTAAATGAATCAATATCAATGAGAATTAATGAAATCGGAGTTTGATTCATTAACGCCACGTTCCACTTAACTTTATATATTTCATCAAAATAACGTCTATTTGCTAATCCAGTTAATCCGTCTGTGATTGATAGTTTGTGTAATAAGTGATTTGCATGCTGCAGTTTACGTTGTGACTCTTTTTGTTCAGAAATATCTCTAAAACTAACCATGGTTGCTAATTGCCCTTGGTAAATTACTTTAGAACTAGAAAAAGAAAAATCAATTTTCAACCCATCTAATCGGATATATGTACTTTCCTTATGGTCCTGCTTTTGATCTCCATTCATAAATTGATAATATCGATCATAAGATTCCGTTAAACCAATTGGTTCAATCAAATCAAAAACATTAAGATCAATTAAGTCAGACGGAGATTTTGCACCAAGGAGTGATGCTGCTTTTTGATTAGCTAACTTTATAATGCCGTCAATTTGGACAAATATGCCATCAGGAGAAGTCTCTATTAATGTTCGATAGCTTTCTTCGCTTTCTTTTAATGCAAGCTTTAATTTGTCACTTTTATTTAAGAAGTGGATAAAAGCAGCAATAAACACGCCCCCGAAAATAAGCGACATTTCGTAAATTGGCATGATTGGAAAAACTGAATTTGAATATTCAATCGTTTGATAGACAAAGAAAAAACAACTTAATAGCACTAAAAAGGTAATCATACTGAACCACTTAAGCCAGTATGATTTGAGCCATCTATTTAGAAATCCGCTGACAATTGCACTGATCGAGATTGTAATACAAGCATAAATAGAACCATCACTCACACCGAAGTATGAAAAACGAAAGGTTATAAGCATCACACCTGTAATGATCGTAGCTCTTAATCCTCCAAAATATGCAGCAGTTAAAATGGCAAGCTGTCTTAAATCTAATATGTTATTTTCATAAATTTTCATTCCAAAAAATATTAATATAATACCAAATATCCCATGAATTAAACCAACAAAAACTGGAAAGTCTCTTTGATATCTTTGTCTTAAAAAATTTTGTAATCGATTAAAGCCTATTAAGAAAAATATTAACAATGAAAAATTAAGAAATAAATCTTTTATCATATTTACACCTTTAAAATTGCTTAATTATAGGATACTCTTTAGTACATGATTGATGCTTCATCCGTTTTTTAAATGGGATTTTAGAATGTACTGAGTTATCTTTTGTTTATTTAATAAATAGGCCCATCATTAATGTATTACAATATTCCCCATTAATAAATGTATCTTCCTTCATTATTCCTTCGATTTCAAATCCTAAATTTTTATATAATTGAATAGCTTTAAGATTATTTTCACTTGTAACTAATTGAATTTTTCGAGTGATTTCATTTTCCTTAGCCCAATCAATTAATGATTGCATTAATAACTTTCCTAACCCTATTCCCCAATACTCTTTTTTTATGACAATCCCTAAAGTACCTACATGTTTTGTTCGTTGTTTTTGACTAGAGTTAATTGAAGCGATACTTATTATTTGATCATTTATAGTACCTAATAATATAACTGAGTTCTTTTCATTAAGCGTGTCTTCCAAATATGTCTTATACTCTTCTTCTTCTCTTTTAAACTCATTTCCACCAAATGATAGGAAATTTGTTTCTCCGCCAACGATATTATAAAAATCTATGATTGTTCTAGCATCACTGCTTGTTGCTTGACGAATGGTTACTACTTCTTCATTTTTTAATTTCAGTTCAAACATAATCTAACTCCTTACATAGTAAAAAGAACCGCAATCGCAGTCCCAAATTTTCAAACTAATATTATTAATACATTTTATCATAATACTTTTAAAAATCCATTTTATTCTCAACAATCTTTTTCTTCTCAGAAGTTACAACAACTAGTAATGCACCACCTAATACTACGGTGCCACCAAGTAGTTGAAATAAGCTCATATTTTCATGAAATAAAATAGTTGAACACATAATTGTCACTACAGGTTCAACCATACTCAATACTGCACCTTTAGTTGGACCAATTAGTTTAACACCAGTGAAAAATGCACTCATTGCTATGACACTCGAAATAATTGAAATGCCTAAAATAGAAAGCCAACCAACAAATTTTAAATGAATATGAATTGAACTTGTGGACATCCCAACTAGAAAAAATGAAATGGAAGCAAATAATGAAATATAAGCACTTGTCACTAAAGGAGGCACTTCCAAAGAAACCCTTCCACCAACAATTATGTAGATTGAGTAAACAACAGCTGCAGATAAAGCCAATATGATTCCAAATAGATTAATATTTTCTGCAGGAGTTCCTAATACTAGTATAATTCCAATTAAAGATAATAAAATTGAGATCGTTATCGTTTTCGTAAATTGTTCTTTATTTACTAGAAAAGATAGAAGTGCAACAAAAACCGGATATAAATAAAGGATTAAAGCTGCTAATGAAGCTGGTATGAATTTGACCGAGCTAAAATAGAAACTTGATTGAAGCATGTATAATATTCCACCTAATAAAATGAACAATAATAATTGCTTTTTCGTAATTGTTACTAGTTTTTTAGTAAAAACTAAGTAACTAAAGAACATGATTGTTGCAAAAGTAAATCTTAAAAATAATAATGTATTAACACTTATATTTTGATCATATGCATAGAGCGCAAAAATAGGCATTAATCCGAACGCTGTTGCAGAAAGTAGAATTAATAAATAACCAAAGTACAAATCTTTATTCCTCCTTCCAATATATTTATCTGAATATTATAATTATTAGATAACAGTTTAACATAAAGTTTACCTTTAACTCTAAACAATTTTTATTTATACATAAGGAATATCCGATTAAATTTTAAAAAGGACGTGATTTTAGTGGAATTACTAGGAATTCATCATGTTTCACTACTGACTGGAATGGCTGAGAAGAATTATGAGTTTTATACGAAGATTCTAGGTATGAGACTTGTTAAGAAAACTGTAAATCAAGATAATACATCTAGTTATCATTTATTTTATGGAGATGCTAAAGCAAATCCTGGGACAGAAATTACCTTTTTTGACATTCCTAATATAGGAAATTCCTATCCAGGTCATTCTATAATATCTTCAACTTCATTAAGGGTAGCAACCACTGACTCATTAAATTATTGGAAAGATCGCTTTACTAAGCTGAACATCTCACATGACCAAATTAGTAAAAGGGCAAATCGCGATACACTTGCATTTAGAGACTTTGAAGGAACAAGTTTAATTTTAGTAGCCGATAACGGAGAAACTGGAGTTGCACCAGGTACTCCTTGGAATCAATCGGATATTCCAACTGAACATGGAATTCTTGGTTTAGGTCCAGTAACTTTAACTGTAAAAGATTCTTCTCCTACTAGTAGAATCTTAACAGAAGTATTAGGATTTAAGCTTGTTGGTACATATCCTTCATTAGATGGAAACTTCGCAAATATAGAAGTTTACAAAATAGGTTTAGGCGGTGCAGGGGCAGAGGTGCACTTAGAAGAAAGACCTGATCTACCTAGAGCAAGACCTGGCCGCGGTAGTGTACACCATGTTGCATTTCGAGTACCAAACATTGAAGAATACGACAAATGGGCAGAAGAAATTAATTCACTTGGCATCATGAACTCGGGTAAAGTTGAACGATATTATTTTAAAGCGCTCTATTTTAGGGAACCAAATCATATTTTATTCGAATTATCAACAGATACACCAGGATTTGACGTCGATGAGCATATTGATACTTTAGGGGAACGACTAGCATTGCCTCCATTTCTTGAACCTAATCGAGCTGAGATCGAAGCAAGCTTGCGTCCTTTAGACTTCAATAATCATTAATAAGGGGTTTGCTCTAAACTAAATACAATTAAATTGAAAACTCACTAGTTATTTTTGCAGTGAGTTTTCTTTATGAACGTAAATTTGTGCTTTATGAACTTAATTGCCGTGCATTTCAGACATAATACCGTTCTTTATGACCATAATTTTGTGCTTTATGGGCAAAGTTCCGTGCTTTACGAACACAAACCCACGCTTTATGTACAAAGTTCACAGCTTTATGAATAATCTACATATTGTTTTCGTAATTCTCTCAAACTTAATTACAATATAAAAAGGAAGTCTCTCAACGAAACTTCCCTTTTTCATTAAATAAATATATCTAGAACCAAAGTTAGTCCAAACGCTATAAAAGAAAGAAGCGTTTCCATTACTGTCCACGTTTTAAATGTTTCTTTTACAGTTAAACCTAAATATTCTTTTACTAACCAGAAGCCTGCGTCATTTACATGTGAAAACATTAGTGAACCAGCTCCAGTTGCGATTACTAGTAATTCTAAATTAACACCAGTCATATGCTGCACTACTGGTGAAACGATCCCTGCTGCTGTTGTTAATGCAACAGTTGCTGAGCCTGTAGCAATTCGAATTAAACCAGCTACTAAAAATGCAAGCACGATTGGTGATAATGACATTTGCTCTGACATTGTTGCAATCGCAGTACCTACACCGCTTTCAATTAGAATTTGCTTAAATGCTCCACCTGCTCCGATAATTAGAATGATTGAAGCTAATGGTAATAGACATTCTTCCGTTAATTTCTTTATTAATGTTTTGTCCATTCCTTGACGATAACCTAGTAAATAATATGCTGCAAAACAAGAGATTAATAGAGCGATAACTGGACTACCAATTAAGATGAAAAATTTACCAATTGCTTCAGGTAAAGAAAGATATGGCGTTATGACTGTTAATACCATTAGTAATACAGGTAGTAAAATGATAAAGAATGATACGCCAGTACTTGGTAGTGCGTTTGATTTCGTTTCTACTCTAATTAATTCAGGTTCTCCAATAGGTGTTACACGTTTATGAATCCATTTAGAGAAGATTGGTCCAGCAATAATTGCTGTTGGAAAAGCAATGATTAATGAGTAAAGAAGGACATGTCCTAAGTTTGCATTATAAATACCAATTGCTGTCATAGCCCCAGGATGTGGTGGAACTAATCCGTGTACAATTGATAAACCAGCAAGAACTGGAATACCAATTAATAAAATATTTGAATTAGTAGATTTGCGTATTGAGATAACAAGAGGTAGTAAGATTACTAGACCTACTTCAAAAAACACTGGTATCCCAATAATAAAGCCAGAAAGAAGCATCGCCCATGGCAGGTTTTTCACGCCAAATTTTTTGATAAAGAAATCAGCTACTTGCATACCTGCTCCTGAATCCGACATCATCTTTCCTAAGATTGTACCTAAAGCTAAAATTCCAACAAGATGCCCAAGAACAGCCCCTACTCCTGTTTCATATGCTGTAACGATTTTGTCCATTGGTACTCCTGAAAAAATTGCTAGAAAAAGGCCGGCTACAGATAAACTAATAAATGCATGCCATTTCCACCATGATACACCTAAAATAACGATCACGATCGCTATTAAAGTAATGGCGATTAAATATAAATCCATCCTAAACACTCTCCCTTAGAAATCGCTTACATTTTAAACAAAGAAGGAAACTTACTGCGTTGAATCATTGTAAGTTACAATGTAATTTTGTTTAGCAGTATTATAGTAAGCCTCACTAAACTCTAAAACATTTCCATCTTCATCACTAGAGCGACGAATTCTTTTTAATGTTGTTGTTCCATTTTCTAAATTTAATATTTCGCAAACATGATCTGGAGCAACTGCTACTGCAAACTCATCTCGAAACGATTCAAGTCGAATATTATTTTCCTCTAAGAAGCGATATAACGAACTAAACTGTATTTCTTCTATTTCCTCATCTGTTACTTCTAATGAAATATAGTGCGTAAAGTGAATATAAGGTTCATTTTCCAGCAAATAAATTCGCTCAATTTGGACATATTTATTACCAAATAAAGAATACGGTATTGATTCCGTTGCTATTTCAGGCTTTTTGATACTAAGCACTTTTTTAGTAATATGATGTCCTTCTTCAACTAATAATTCTGTAAAACGCTTTCCTTTTGAAAGTTTTGCACTTGTAACATTTGCAATAACTTTTGTTCCTTTACCACTTTTCTTTTCTAAGTATCCTTCTTGAACAAGCTCTTTAATAGCATTTCTAATCGTTATTTTACTAACACTAAATTCTTCTTCTAATTGAGGTTCAGAGGGAATGTTTGAGTGAATTGGATAAACTCCATGTAAAATTCGATCCTTAATCATTTCTTTAATTTGCAAATACAATGGTCCTTTTTTACGATTCACATTCATTCCCTTTCCTCTCCTCTAGCGCTTAATATCATCAATTGTTCCAGCCATTGCTGAAAGAATGTCATCTTCTGTTGACATTGGGGTATCCCCGACGATCGTACATGCTAACATTCCCGCTGCAGCTGCGAATTTTACCGTTTTACTAGGTGAAAAACCAGCCAACTCGCCATGTAAAATGCCACTAGTATAAGCATCTCCAGCTCCAATACGATCATATACAGAAAATGAAATATTTTCAGAGAAAGAAAACTCTCCATCCGTGTATATGTAGCCCATAAGTGAGTGCGTATTGTCACTGTTTATCGAACGATGCGTTCCAGCAATTTTTTTTAGATTATATCTATTTGCTACTTGTGGAATTAGATCCTTTAGCTGTGCTTCTCTAGAAGTTTCAACTGTCTCCATTCCTAACACATACATTGCATCTTTTTCATTCATCATGACGATATCTGCTAATGATAGCATGTCTTCATAATGTGGTTTTGCTTTTTCGTATCCACCATCCCATAGAGATGGTCTATAGTTACAGTCGAAACAAACTAATCCGCCATTTTCTTTTACTTTTTTAGCAAGAATTTTCATCGTTTCTCGAACATCATCCGTCATTGCTAGTGTAATTCCGCAAAAATGAATAACATCTGCTTGTTTAGCAATTAAGTCCAGATCATAATCGGTAAGTGAAGCAGTATTAAAACTACTTTCTAATCGATTCGTATAGGTTACACGGCTAGCGCGTTGTCCAAATCCATTTTCTAAAAAGTAAAGTCCAAGATATTTACCACCTCTAGAAATATAGTTTCGATTTACCCCTAGTCGTTGTAAGAAAGCAATTGCCGCATCACCTAATGGATTATTAGGTAATTTTGTAACGAGAAATCCGTCATGTCCAAGCTTTGTCATTGCAGAAGCAACATTCACTCCAGTTCCTGAAAACGAATATTGTAATGCGTTAGCCTGTGCCAGTAGTTCATACCCTGGCACCTGCAATCGCATCATTACTTCTCCAAAAGCAACGATTTGTTTACGCATATTTTTCAACCAAATTTTTAGTAATTGCTAATAGTTTTCTTACATCTTCAGGATTAGTTTTTCCAGTTTCTTCATTAATAATAGAAGAATAAACGTGCGGAATAATTTTTGATACTTTTTCTTGTAAAGCGATTTCTAAAATTTCCTCAAAGTTTTCTAAATCAATTCCACCAGTAGGCTCTAAAGCAAATCCTTCTTCCCCACAAGCCTTAGCCACAGCACGGTACTCTTCAACATGCTTTAACCCTTTCATTGGGAAGTATTTAATTGCATTACCACCCATGTCGCGAATTAAAGCAATTGCAGACTTGATTGGTACAATCGCTGTTTCACTAACTGCACTCACAGGACCTGTAGAGATATTTACATATCCTACTTTACCTGTTGGTGATACAAGTGAATTAATCCAGCTATCTTTTTCTCCTAAATTAGCGCGTGTTGCTCCAACTGCAGGAAATACTTGATTAATATGGCTTCCTGGATAATATTTTGCGATTTCAGCTACAACTGCTGCTTGTCTGTTATCTCCAGCTCCAAGTCCAATCGATACAGCCTCATCAATAGCTTCACCGTATTCCTTCATAGCTGATACCCCAGCCTCGACAGTAGGGTAATCTTTTGAAAGAACTCCTACTAACACATGTCCTTCTGCTGCTTCAAAAACCTCAACTGCATTTTCAATACTATTTGCTAATACATTTAGTGCTACACGGTTTTTATAAAAACGTTTTTCAATATTTGTCATTATTCATTTCCCCCTAAAATTGCTCTTAACCTAGCTTCAATTACATAAATATCATCTGCTTGTAATGGTCGTGGATCGATATCGAAAAAGCCTTGGCGAACGCCATAATCTCGAGTATAAATCGCAATATTACCATTTCTCAGTTGATCATTAACTTCTTTTGCAGTTGTATTAGTTACAACCGGGTCTATTTGAATTCGAGCTCTAAAAATCGCACGTCCAGCTTCATCTTGTACAATTGTTATTTTTAATCCATCGATTGACTCAAGTGATTTTAAAACTTGTAAACTAGCTTTTTCATTTTCACTATTATCTGTTTTGACGAAATACTCATCCAATGCTTGTAACAGTCCAAAAGTTGTTTCTTTTCCAACTTTCATACTTCTACCGATACAGTGCAATTGCACTTTTAACCAATCGATATATTTTTGCTTACCAGCTACGATACCTGAAGTAGGTCCTTCAATCGCTTTTGAACCACTATAGATCGCTAAATCGGAAACTTTTACATATTTTTCTAAATCTTCTTCAGCAGCAGCATCTACTATTAATGGAACATTTTTTGCCTTTGCTACTTCCCAAGCTTCTTCAACTGAAATCATATTCTTTTGAACAGCATGGTGAGATTTAACGTATAAGACAGCAGCAGTATTTTCATTAATCGCATCAGCAATATGCTCAGCTTTACCTTCGTTAGCATAGCCAACTTCCACTAATTTACCTCCACCAAGGAAAATCATTGTTTCAACAGGAGCTCCATACTGGACGTTATGTCCTTTAAGCATGACAATTTCATTTTTTTGAATTGGTTCTTGGTGTAATCTCTCGCTTTTACGGCGGTTACCTTCAGTAACAATTGCAGCTACTGAAAGAGCAATCCCACTTGAAGCTGAATTAACTACAACCGCTGCTTCAGACTTAAGTAACCCTGCAATATGAGCCCCAGCTTTATCAACTAAGTCTGAAATTTCAACATAATTTTGTCCGCCAGTTTTCATAGCTTCCATAACTGTGTCTGTAGGAGCAGAAACACCAAGTATACTCATTCTACCACTTGCATTAATCACTCTTTTTAAACCATATTTAGCATTCAATGTGTTCTCCATTAATAACCACTCCTTTTACGACGATTTTTTGTTCTGTTATTTTTTCATCACCTTCAGAATCAATTAAAGATGTTTGCTCATCCTCGACTGTAAACAGTGTAAGGTTTGCGAGATCTCCGATTGAAATTCTTCCAAGTTCAGGTTTCTTAAGCCATTTTGCTGCATTTACAGTAACGGCATTAATGATTTCTTCTAAAGAGTAACCTAGATATAAAAATTTTGTTAAAACATTTGCCATATTATAAACTGGGCCATTTAATCGATTTTTTCGATAAATATCAGTACTAATTGTATCGAATTTTATTCCATATTCTTTAGCATACATTGCCGTTTTGAAAGAGAAACTTGCATTGCCGTGACCTACATCTAAATGTACACCACGATCGATTGCATCTAATAGCTTAGGAAGAGGTCTTCCACTTTCATCAAACAAATTATTTGATTTACCATTTAAGTAATGCGTAATAATATCCTTATTTTCAAGTAAATCTAGTACATCATTAATATTTGGTGGTCCTGAGCCAATATGAACCATAAGCGGTAAGTCGGTTTCTTTAGAAAACTTGCGTGCTATTTTTAACGGTTCTACACCGTTTGAACCTACTACACTTTTACTAATTCTTGCCTTCAGCCCGACGATAAAATCTTTATGTTCTGCAATTGTTTTGATGAGTAGTTCTTCATCCAACCAATTAAGATTAGATAACTCATCAATTCGTTCTAAACCAATTCGTGAAATATTCAAAAAGGCGAAAACATTTGTTTTTGAACTTTTACAGCTATTCACTAATTTTGTTAAATTATCTGCGCCTGTGCTACCGGCATCAATAATTGTTGTTACCCCTGTTTTATAGCCAATCTCATCGACATCATCTCCATACGGTTCAAATTCAGCAAATGCATGGACATGCATATCAATCCAACCGCTAGAAACATATACTTTGTGATTGTAATCAACTAAGTTCTGACCATTTCCAGTTCCAGCAGTTACAATGTCAACAATCTTTCTATTTTCTACTATGATATCTACAGAACTTCCGTTTATCATTTTTACATTCTGCAGTACGAAATGATCTTTCATTTCCCTCATCCTTTTCAGTAACCAATAAATTAATAATTGAATTCGTTTTCAAGTTTCTTATTTATTATTCCAATGTAGAATAACATCTATTTTTCGATTAGTCAATATAACGTTATAATGTTTAAAGATTTTTTTATTCTATTTTTGAACAGCTTTATTATCTGCTATTTATTACACATAACATTAATATAATCAGGTAAAGTCCTGTCTATTTTTCATAAGCAAAAAATAATTTTTTATTATACAAAAAAAACTTGTAGACATGGAACGAATTCCAATTTGTCTACAAGCCTAATAAATTGTATTACTAATTATTTAAGTCCTAATTCACTTTTAATATCTTCAAGTGTTTTCCCTTTATATTTTTGTACTGGTTTTGGTGCATTTTCAACATATTGATTTTGTAGTAAATAATTTTTTTCAAATAATGCAAAGTCCTTTGCATCAACTTTTTTATCAAAATTAAGATCCACACTTCGTTTACTAGTTCCCCAATATGTTTGAAGATATAATGCATCCATTAAATCGATTACATTATCTTTATTTATATCGCCTGCATATTCTCTTACAGTAGGGTAAGAAATATTTTCACCTATATTAATTTCTCGATCTTTTCGACCAATTTCCATAGGCGTATATGTCGTAAAATGACCAGGAACATCTACGATAACGGTATATACTTGTTCTGAAATTGGAAGTTTATTAAATACAACATTACCGTTCTTTTGAACTTCTCCATTATATAATATACCTTTTGAGTCCTTTGCTTTAACATCTGCACCGATTGTGGTGTAATCAATGGAAAAATTAAAACTGCCGTTTGCATTTAATAACGCTTCAGCATTGAGTTTTGCTGTTGCTGTTGAATAAGCAGAATAGCTAGGTAAATAACCGACCTGAGTATAAGGATTTACTGTTTTACCATTATTATCTTTATACGTAGAAGAAGTTACTGAAAAAAATATGGAATTCACATTCACATATTCATTTGAGTTCGTCTCTACTTGCATATCAAACAATGGCATATCACCATTTAAACCATCTCCTGGTGCCTTAATATTAATTGTATTTGATTTGCTAGTAGTTCCTGTTGATGTGGCTGTAAATTGGGTATCCTCGGATAAAGCTTTATTTTTATTAATTACGACTGAATTAAAATATCTTGATGTGTAATCAAATTTAAGTGTTAGATCTTTTGCATTTTGCAGACCGTGAGCATAGAACGTATAAGTTAATTGATCACCCATATTAAAAGATGCTTTATTTGGTTTGGCATAAATATATTGTGCCCCTGGTTTCATATAATAAATGACCTTAGCCATCGTTGAATTACCAGCTCTATCCGCCGCAACAAATTGTAGCACACTGACTGGATTTGAAGAATCAACAGATATTTCTTTAGAAAACTTGCCAAACGCATCAGTAGCAATACCAATTGTCGGAGAGTTAGGTCCATACCAGACATTATTAGTTGCTTGTGTTACGTTCATCCCGCTGTTTTCCATTACCGTTGCTTCATTATCTATAATACTTCCAGATAATGTGACTGTTTTTTGGCCAGGTGTTAATTGAACAAACGGCAAATCACCTTTAGGTATAGCATTTGTGTCATCTAATGTGAAAGTTGGACGGTTATTATCGATATATATTTGGTCAGTCTTAGTAAACTGTTTACCATCCGCATCTGTTCCAATAACTTTCAATTTATATAATCCGTCAGTAGCTAAAACTGATGTTGGTCCAAACGGCTTTTTAGAATTCCCTGTAAATGGAAAGTATCTTCCAGCAAAAGCCTGTTGTAGGTAATAATCCTGATCAACTCCAGCACCCGAAATATTCGCAGTACCAATTATCCCTAAATCTTTATTTGTTTTTGCATCCTGTAAAATAAAATCCATTGTTTTCATAGGTGAATTTAATTTAAAATCTAAATCAGACGCCTTAACGCTATATGGGTTAGTTGCACGATTAGTAGAAATGCTCGGTGAATGAGCTCTAAAATATTCAAATCCTTCTTCTACTAGACGGAATCCAAAAGGAATTTGATAATGATCATTTGAATCCTTATCATTCACAACATGAATATAGCCTTCATAAGTCCCTTTATTTGCAGAAGCAGGTATGCTTAGTTTTACAGCTATCTTTTCCTGAGATTTCGGATCAATTTTAATGCTTTTTGGTACTGTTATACTAACCCCATTTGCATCCGCATCTAAAGAACCTCGTGCGCCAACATTATATTCAACTGAAACAGTATATTTTTGCGCTTTCTCAGAATGATTCGTAATTAAAATATTAGTTTTTTTTGAAATATCATTTTTATTAGCTGGAATAAACCCATAACTTAGTCCACCAGTTTGCTCGTCAATCATGACTTTTTCATTATTTCTGATGAAAGGTGTTGTATCCTGTACTGCTAATTCAACTGGTGAATATATCGCTTCATAAGGGTCCACCCTACCAGCCCCTACTTCAAACACACTATACTTACTTCTTAAAGGATCGGCAGTATTCATCAAAACAGTTTTTATATCCGCTGGAGTATAATCAGGATGTGCTTGTAAAAGTAATGCAGCAATCCCACTGACATGTGGTGTTGCCATTGATGTTCCAGACATTCTCATGTATGCAGAAGAATAATCAGTTACATCAGTTTTGTTGTTTATGTATGAAGGAACAGTTGATATTACATCAACACCAGGTGCTGTGACTTCTGGTTTAATGTCGTATAAAGTTCCCGATGGCCCACGAGAGCTAAAGCTAGCTAAATCATCACCAGGAATTTCAGCTTCGCCAATATTTCCAAATGTTACAGAAGGTGTTCCATTTGTAAATAAATCCTTTGTCGCCAATCCATCTATATTTGTCATCGACAATACTGGGATATTATCATTGCTCTCACCTAAATAATACGGAATTTGTCCTTCAGAAGCATTGTTGTTGTATATGATTACCCCGACAGCACCATTTTGTTTTGCATAGTTCATTTTATCAACTAGGGCATATGTACCACGGGCAACAAACGCAATCTTACCTTGTACATTTTTTCCTGTATAATCAGTAGAACCACCTTCACCTACGTTGACAATATCAAATGTTTTTCCAGACATATTTGTGAAATTATCTGTCCATTTTTTCGTCATCAATTGTAAAATGCTATTTGTGCCTTTTCCATTAACTGAAAATCCACTTGCAAATGTTGTTACTTTAGTAGAAGCAGAACTAGCCCCAACAGTTAATGCAAGTGCCGCTGCGCCTGGCGAACCTAATGTATATAAACTGTCACCAGCGTTTCCTGCAGCAACCACAGCTGTAACGCCATTTAAAACAGCATTATCAATCGCTAAGCTTGTAGCTTCTAAAGGATCATTTAATGTCGAGCCTAAAGAAAGATTAATAACATTCATTCCATCTTTAACGGAACGATCGATACCTGCGATAACTGCTGAATTCGAACCTGATCCATATGGACCTAATACTCGGTATACATACAAATCTGAATCAGGGGCTACCCCAGTTACTTTGTACTCAGAATTGTTTTTCGCACGACCAGCAATTGTCCCTGAAACATGTGTCCCATGTTCTGTATAATATGTGCTTCCATTAACAATTTCAGCCTTTTTAGAAGTTTTCCACTGATTATATGTAGTTTCCATCGGATCATTATCGTTATCGACAAAATCATATCCACCCTTGTATGCATCTTTTAAATCCGGATGATTATAATCAATACCAGTATCGATCACACCTATTTTTATATTTTTTCCTGTAAAACCTTCTTCATGTAATTTATCAATCTTTAAAAACGGTAAACTATCAACCTTTGTTTCATCTTTAGCTTCTGCAGATTCAGTAGGTGGGGTAATTTGAACTGTTGAGTCACTGTATACAGCTTTAACTGTATCCATTTTTAACAAATCTTTAATTTGATTTGCAGGAAGTGTCAATGAGACACCATTAAATGCATTCTGATATGTATACTTAATTCGATATTTGTCCTTACTAGACTTCGATTTCTTTCCCATTTTTTCTTGTAATTGCTGTTTAAAGCGTACATGAGATTTCGTTACATTCTCTTTCGCCTTTTTTAGCGTAATCGATTCACCTTCTGTTGCTTTCTCTAATTGCGCTACTTTTGCTGGACGTTCTTTAAATTCAACAATTACTGACACATCTTTATCGCTTGACAAGTCGATATCACCAGATAATCGTAAACCAGTCTTTGATTCAGCAATATTTAATTGTTTCAAAGCTGCTCTTTGTTCCATCGTAAGAGATTTAAGAATGCTTTCTGCTTCACTCGAAACTGCATAAACTGGCTTTTTCGTCACCATTGTGGTTCCTAAAATCGTACTACTAGCTAAAGCAAGGACTGATGTAGCTTGAAATATCTTACCGCTTAACGTCTTCATTTAAATAACCTCCAACTCTCTTCTAATAGTAAATAAAGTAAACGACAAATTCTTAGTTGATTTTTCAGAAAAATCGCTCAATTTACATTATAACGATTGTTTTTCGTGAAAAGTATTGGGGGAATTTTAATAAAAGAAGGGAAAAATTAAAGTTCAATAAAAAACATTTAATGTCGTATTAAGTAAAATAAAGTAAAAAAAATCGAAATCTATTAATTCGTTTTATAGAATTTCCTTCAAAATATTCAAAAAAAATGATTTGGGGGAAAATGTAATTCTTTCACCTTTTTTAATGGCCTATTCATTTTAATTAATGAAAATTTAACGATTATTTTATAGTAGTAGACTCGAAGGATTGGAAAAATCTGCAATATATGCAAAAAAAATGTCCCAAAATTAAGAGAAATTTTAGGACAATCTTTTCTTTTTTAAAGACTCTGTTTATATTGATTATTGATTTTCTTATGTAATCACAGATTAGTTCAATATGAATTCACTTAAAAATAATCATAAATTTTGAGGAACGAATTAATCAGGGATTCTTTTAGAAGCTATTTATTAAAACGATATCCTGTACCCCAAAGTGTTTCAATATACTCTGGATTGGACGGATCTTTTTCGATCTTTTTTCGAATTTTTTGAATATGAACCGCAACAGTTGCCGTGTCTCCGAGACTGTCATCGCCCCAAATCCGGTCAAATAAGTGCTCCTTTGTGAAAACAACATTTGCATTTTGAGCTAAAAACAGTAATAAATCGTACTCTTTCGTTGTAAAAGACACTTCTTTCCCACGGATGGAAACTTTGTGTGAGGTAGCATCAATATCTAAGCCCCGAATACTGATTAGGGAAACGACGTTTGAATGTCCTTTCAATCGCTTATAACGGTTAAGGTGAGATTTCACCCTTGCTAAAAGTTCAGCAGGACTAAAGGGCTTCGTTAAATAATCGTCTGCGCCGTAATCTAATCCTCGAATTTTAGAAATATCTTCATTTTTGGCTGAAACAACGATTATGGGAATTTCGTACTTTTCACGTACTTCTTTGATAATTTCGAAACCGTTTTTGTTTGGAAGCATCAGATCAACAATGAGCAGATCGTAATTCCCAGTCAAAGCTTCTTTGCTCCCAAGCGAACCATCAGTCTTAATCGTTACATCGTAGCCATTTAAGCCAAGATAATCTTTTTCAAGTTCAGCGATATTCAAATCGTCTTCTACGATCAGTATATTCACGAAATCCCCTCCTTAGTTGGTAGTGTTCATTACTCTTAAATAAATATGAAAACTAGTCCCTATTCCAAGTTCGCTTTCTACTTCAATCTTCCCACCCATAGCTTCAATTAATTCCTTTGAAATAGAAAGTCCAAGACCAGTAGATTCAAGATTTTTTGTTCTTGCATCTTCCACTCGATAAAATCTTTCAAAAATTCTCTCTACGTTTGCTTTCGTAATTCCTTTTCCGTTATCTCGAATTGTAATTTTTATTTCATTTTCAAAAGATGAAAGTATCATTTCTACTTGCAGATTCTCGTTATCCCCATATTTCAATGAATTACTAACAATATTTTGAATGGATTGATGTAGTCTTTTTCGGTCTACTTTTACGACTTTCGTATGTTCCGTCAGATCAGAAAAAATATACTCTAGACCCTTTTCATGAAAATCAAACTTATATTCTTCTGAAAGATCAGCCATGAATGGGTTAATTTCAACTTCCTCGATATCAAAATCAAGTTTCTGCATATCCAATTTCGAAAACAAGAATAAATCATCGATTAGCTTATTCATGTACTGAGCATTTTTCCAAATGATATCTAAGTACTGAGACTTTTTTTTGTCTGATAAAATTGTTCCGTCCTGCAATACTTCGATATAGCCTTGAATCGAAGTGATTGGCGTTTTTAAATCATGAGAAATATTGGTGACTAATAGTTTGCGATTTTCCTCGTATTCCTGTTTCAATTGTTCGCTCTCTTTTAATTTTCGTACCATTTGATTGAAAGAAGAAATCACATGCCCGACATCATTGTGTGTATCTACTTTTACTTCAATATCTAGATTTCCTTCAGCAACTTCGCTCATGCCTTTTTTTAATTTTTCAATCGGATGCACGATCTTTCCTTCAAAATTTCTTTGGAATCGAGAACCGATAAAACCAATGAGTAACACGATAATGACGATGCCAAATTGTGCTGGTCGCCCGATCCAAGAGAAAACTGTAAATAGACCGATAATATTTAAGCAAATCGTGATTGGGATAAAAATTCTAAAAAACCGCACGAATTTTCTTATATCGTTGCGATGAGGTTTATGCCCTCTATGATTGGAAGTGAAATGCGGTCTTTCTTTCTTACTATTTTGTCTCCAAGTCATTTTGACTCCGCCTTGTTTTTATTGGATGGTTAGTTAATTTGCCATTTCATCTATTAATAGTATTGGTGTTTCTTTAGTCATTTTATTTATATGATTGTATGAAATAGATAAATAGAAATTGACAAATAAAAGCTGAATATAAATTAAAGAAAGTCTGAGTGCGTGAACACTCGACTTTCTCGAATGATTAACAAAATTACTTTTTTATTTAATCAATATATTCAAAAGATCATTGTACTCTTCTTCTGTGATTTCATGTGTTGTGCTGTTTTATTTCCAAGTAAATGTTGATTGATACTTCAATTCCAAGACTTCTTGTGGCGTATTTTCATGATTTTTTAAACCTTTCGCATAGACAGTTAGACTTTCAATTTCCTTATTTGCGTTAACATTCGCTTTCACTACAAAGTTAGGGTCTTCCACGTCTTGTAAAAAACTCATTGGATTCTTGTTGGAACAGTTAGCTCTTTGCATACCCATCATAAACTTTTTGCGATTTTCACGCATTTCTTTAAAAGATTCTTTTAAGTCTTCCGGAATATCCTTTGAATCTAGCATAAGCGTTGCACCATTTTCAGTTTCTTGAACTTCAATACTGCTTAATAAACCAAAAAACATAGATGCTCTTGAGAATCCCATTTTAAATTTAGAAGGGAATTTATGTTCTTTTAATTCATCATGTTTGATGTTTTCTTGACAGAATTCATTATTTTGGAATTCCACATTGCCACCTTGTTCAAAAAATCCTCTGTTTCTGAATCCAGGACCAAAAGGTCTTCTGCCACGGTGTTGAAATGGGTGGAAAGAATGTTTAGTTAAATCCTTGTCAAACTCTCCACCAAAGAATGCTGTTTTTTGACCATTCTTTAAAATCTCAGCATCCAAATTTACCTTCACTTGCTCTTTTTTCTTCATTGTTTTTGTAATATCGTACATTAATTTAATTTTGTTCATCTTCTTGAACCTCCAGTTATTAGGTGTTGTTTCAAGCGTTTTTAAGCGAAAAGTAATTTCGAATTGAAATTTCTTAATCAACTGCTTGAAGCAACCCGGTTTGTTTTTTGATTACCGAAGTAACCTACGAGAACAATCTTAACGTAGAGGTTTAAAATCCAAATAAAACGTATTTAAAAAGAAATTAAAATCTTTTTAAAAATTTTATAAAGTGATTATTGATTGTTGGCTGTTATATTACTTGATTAGATAAAAAAAGTATGCGATAAAACGCATACTTTTTTGCACATTTGATATAGTCAGGTCAAATTTTAAATACTTTTAATTTCTACCTTTCATTTTTAAAGGTGCATTTTTCATCATTGGAAATGTTAAAAATTGAAGTACAATTCCTAATAGCCCGATTAACGAAAATAGATTGATTGGCTTAATAGTTAAAATCCATGAAAATAAGGTTGAACTTACACCACTTATTGATATGAAAGTAATGACAATACTTAAAATGACGAGTGTCATTAAAAAATAGAGAATACCTAAACGTCTTACTAATACAGCAATGAATGCTGGAAGACCTAGGATAATAAACCCGATCATTAGATCTACCCAATAATAAGTAAAGAAATGATATTCCGAAGAAACTAATCTAGCAGGATGGAAAAAACGAAAACTATTTATTCCTTTGACTAATAGTGCATTCATAATGAAATATAGTATATTTAAGTATGTTATGCTTGTAATTACCATAACTACTGCCATCACATTATATGATTTTAAAAACTGCTTTCTTGTACTTCCTAATCCAATTGCAACTTGAAACGGTATGACTAATGCTGCTACTGCAAATGTACAAATTCCCCCATAAGTCGGTCCAAATAATGCAGCACCAGTTTGTAAAGGTATCTTAAATATTACACTAATCAATAAATAAACAACTGTTAGGAACAAAGTAATTAAAGAAAACAATTTAAAATACCATTTAAATTCATCAAAAACTAGTTGATAAGTACCTTGTATAGACCTCATTTTTTCACCCCTTTATTCTTATTAAGTGTTTTATTTATTAGGTAGTCTTGTAATGATGCTTTTTCAATTGTAAGCTGATTTGTCTCAGCGATTTTTTTCCATTCAGCAGTAAATAGTTCATCAATCATTACTTTTTGAGTTGAACTTATTTTAGAAGACTCAAGTATTGAAACATTTTTAGTTACTTCTTTTATTACATCCATTTCACCTGATAGAATAATTCCTTTTTCTCTCATTACTTCCATTTGCTCATAAAATAGTGACTTGCCATCATCTACAACAACCATTGTTTCACATAAAGGTTGAATTTCTTCAATATGATGCGTTGAAAGTAATATGATTCTTGGATTTTCTTCGTAACTTTCCATTAGTGCATCGTAAAACTGTTTTCTTCTTACAGCATCTAATCCATTCGTTGGCTCGTCGAGAATTGTTATTTTCGCATTACTTGCCAATCCTAAAATGATTTGTGCCGCTGTTTTCATTCCTTTTGAAAACTTTTCAATCTTTTTCCTTGGTGGTAACTCAAAAAGTTCAACTAAATGTTCGGCAAATTCTTGATCCCAGTTTGGATGAAAGTATTTCCCAAACCTTAACAGATCTCCTATTCGCCAATTATGACCAAAAGGATGATTTTCTTGTATATAACAAATATTTTCTAAAGCGTTTAAATTATTATATGGCTCTTGACCTAATATTTTAATTGATCCTTGATCCGGTCTATAATGGCCTGCTAGTAGACTCATTAAAGTTGTTTTCCCTGCGCCATTTCTTCCCCATAATGCAATAATCCTTGGCTCTGATTCACTAAAATTAAAATCAGTTAATACCGGCGTATTATTATAGGCATATGTTAAATTCTTAATTTCGATCATTTTTTAATCCCCCTAATTTGAAACGTTTTTTCTTTTGATTAAATCAATTACCATCTCTTCGTCTAAATGAATTCTGTTAGCTTCTTTAAGTAAAGGTGCAACATATTCTTCATAAAACTGAAGTTTACGTTCTAGAATTAACTTTTCTTTCGCACCCTCAGAAACAAACATTCCTACACCTCTTTGTTTGAAAATGATTTCTTTATCAACTAACGCTTGTAGACCTTTCCTTGCTGTTGCAGGGTTAATATTAAAAAATCGTGATAACTCATTTGTTGAAGGTACTTGCTCACCTTCTTTAATTCTTCCATCAATAATTTCGTCCATAATCATAACCGCAATTTGTTGAAAAATTGGCTGTGATTCATCTAATGTTGGTTTCATTAGCAGCATCCTTCTCTACTTAGTTGTTTAGTTAGTTACTTGTGTAACTAACCATACCACTCTTTAAATCATATGTAAAGCTAATAAATTAAGTACGCCTATTTTTTGAAATATAAAAAAAGTTCATTGCACTTTTGCAATAAACTTAAAATTTAATAAAATATTTATTATTTTTCCAGTATTCTACCAGTAATACAATATTTTCCTTCTAGATAGATTGGAGACTCGCTTGAAGGTAAGATTTTTACAGACTTTATATTTTTACTAGTGTAACTAGACGTATTCCCTGGCAACACTGCAATTATATGAGTACCATTGCTATTTATTTCAATTGTGATTGGTCCAGTACTGCCTTCACTGTTAAAGATTGAAATTGTTGCTAGAGCATTTAAATTACCTCCTAACTCCCATAATACAACTGGTTGACAATGAACTTCTTGAATAAAAATATTCCCACAAAGATCGATTGGAATACATGGATCACACTTTGATGGCATTGTTATTGGAGACGGTGGTGTCGGAGGTACTGGCGGTGGTACGGGTGGCAGAGGAGGTGGAGGAGAAAGTGGTGAGGAAAAACTTGGTAAATTTGGTATATCTGGTCTTTTTGGTTTCATTTTAATCCCTCCTAATAGCGTAAAATTTATAACATATGTATGACTAAACTTTTAAACTATTAAGCCATACTTTTAATATTAAAATTTTAATAAAAAAGTGACCCCAATTAATCTTTTCAGTATAACTTGTAGTCACTTTTTAAAATAACAAATAGTATATTTATCCAACTCTCACAATAGAAAGTGTAGCCGCGGTAGTACCTGCTGCTAACGTCACCGTCGCTACTAATGTAGCTGATACCATTACTTGGATCGTGTCACCAGCACTTACATTTATAATTACTTGATTGCTGACTAAACTTATCCCAATGGCAGCTGCAATGTTCGTACCTGCTACTCCAACACCACTTCGAAATAATTGAAAAGTGGTTAATAAGGATAAAGTAGGATAAACCTGGTACGTTATCAAATACCTACCACTTGTATTAATCGTAAAAATGGTAGCTGTTGGGTTGTTAACCGTTATATCAGCTGATAAATTTTGTGCGTTTGGAAATGGTATAGGGGATGGAGTTAATGCTGTAAGTGCAATTGTTGCCCCGGAAGTATTTGCAGCTGAGCCAGATGTGGTAAAACTTGTTCCGGTTGAGCCAGTAGCTCCGGTTCTGCCAGTGGCTCCAGTTACTCCTGTTGCTCCTGTTGCTCCTGTTGCTCCCGGCGTACCTTTTTCCCCTGTTGGGCCTGTTGCTCCTGTTGCTCCGGTTGGACCCGTTATTCCCGTTGGGCCGGTTACTCCTGTCGAGCCTGTGGTTCCTGTTGGACCCGACGCTCCTCTATCCCCTGTTGCTCCTGTTACTCCTGTCGGACCAGTTGCTCCCGTTATTCCAGTTACTCCTGTTGACCCGGTTATTCCGGTCGGGCCTGTTGCTCCTGTTACTCCTGTCGGGCCTGTTGACCCGGTTGAACCCGTTATCCCTGTTGCTCCTGTTACTCCTGTCGGGCCCGTTGACCCGGTTGAACCCGTTATCCCTGTTGCTCCTGTTACTCCTGTCGGGCCCGTTGACCCGGTTGAACCCGTTATCCCTGTTGCTCCTGTTACTCCTGTCGGGCCCGTTGACCCGGTCGAACCCGTTATCCCTGTTGCTCCTGTTACTCCTGTCGGGCCCGTTGACCCGGTTGAACCCGTTATCCCTGTTGCTCCTGTTACTCCTGTCGGGCC
>NZ_JBHJTJ010000028.1:26988-65099 GCF_042267765.1 Gottfriedia sp. NPDC056225
GCCTGTTACTCCTGTCGGGCCCGTTGACCCGGTTGAACCCGTTATCCCTGTTGCTCCTGTTACTCCTGTCGAGCCCGTTATTCCCGTCGAACCCGTTGCTCCAGTCGAGCCCGTTACTCCGGTCGAGCCGGTTATTCCGGTCGGGCCCGTTGTTCCAGTTGAGCCCGTTACTCCTGTTATTCCCGTCGGGCCGGTTATTCCCGTCGAACCCGTTGCTCCAGTCGAGCCCGTTATTCCCGTCGGGCCCGTTGTTCCAGTTGAGCCCGTTATTCCGGTTGCTCCTGTTATTCCCGTCGAGCCCGTTATTCCCGTCGGGCCGGTTTCTCCTGTTGCTCCTGTTATTCCCGTCGAACCCGTTATTCCCGTCGGGCCGGTTATTCCCGTCGAACCCGTTATTCCCGTCGGGCCGGTTATTCCCGTCGAACCCGTTGCTCCAGTCGAGCCGGTTGTTCCAGTTGAGCCCGTTATTCCGGTTGCTCCTGTTATTCCCGTCGAGCCTGTTATTCCCGTCGGGCCGGTTTCTCCAGTTGATCCGGTTTCTCCTGTTATTCCTGTCGAGCCCGTTATTCCCGTCGGGCCCGTTACTCCTGTCGAGCCTGTTATTCCGGTCGGGCCCGTTACTCCTGTCGAGCCTGTTATTCCGGTTGCTCCGGTTTCTCCTGTTGCACCTGTTATTCCGGTTGCTCCTATTATCCCGGTTGCTCCTGTTATCCCTGTCGAGCCCGTTATTCCGGTCGGGCCGGTTGTTCCAGTTGAGCCCGTTATTCCGGTTTCTCCTGTTATTCCCGTCGAGCCCGTTATTCCCGTTGGGCCGGTTGCTCCAGTTGATCCGGTTTCTCCTGTTGCACCTGTTATTCCGGTCGGGCCTGTTACTCCTGTCGAGCCCGTTATTCCCGTCGAGCCTGTTGCTCCTGTTGATCCGGTTTCTCCTGTTGCACCTGTTATTCCGGTCGGGCCTGTTACTCCTGTCGAGCCCGTTATTCCCGTCGAGCCTGTTGCTCCTGTAGGTCCGGTTTCTCCTGTTGCACCTGTTATTCCGGTCGAGCCCGTTATTCCCGTCGGGCCGGTTTCTCCTGTTGCACCTGTTATTCCGGTCGGGCCTGTTATTCCTGTCGAGCCTGTTATTCCCGTCGGGCCTGTTGTTCCAGTTGATCCGGTTTCTCCTGTTGCACCTGTTACTCCTGTCGAGCCCGTTATTCCCGTCGAGCCTGTTGCTCCTGTAGGTCCGGTTTCTCCTGTTGCACCTGTTATTCCGGTCGAGCCCGTTATTCCCGTCGGGCCGGTTGCTCCTGTTGCACCTGTTATTCCGGTTGCACCTGT
Source organism: Gottfriedia sp. NPDC056225 (assembly GCF_042267765.1). NCBI lineage: Bacteria > Bacillati > Bacillota > Bacilli > Caryophanales > Bacillaceae > Gottfriedia > Gottfriedia sp. NPDC056225. The sequence goes on from NZ_JBHJTJ010000028.1 coordinate 28,309, forward strand.
TATTCCCGTCGAGCCCGTTATTCCCGTTGGGCCGGTTGTTCCTGTTGATCCGGTTTCTCCTGTTGCACCTGTTATTCCGGTCGGGCCTGTTACTCCTGTCGAGCCCGTTATTCCCGTCGAGCCCGTTATTCCCGTCGAGCCTGTTGCACCAGTAGGACCGGTTGATCCTGTTATTCCTGTCGAGCCCGTTATTCCCGTCGGGCCGGTTGCTCCTGTTGTACCTGTTATTCCTGTCGAGCCTGTTAGTCCGGTCGGGCCGGTTGCTCCAGTTGATCCGGTTGAGCCTGTTATTCCTGTCGAGCCTGTTTCTCCGGTTGCTCCTGTTATTCCGGTAGAGCCTGTTATTCCTGTCGGGCCGGTTGTTCCAGTTGATCCGGTTGCTCCTGTTATCCCGGTCGAGCCCGTTATTCCCGTCGAACCCGTTATTCCGGTCGGGCCAGTTTCTCCTGTCGAGCCTGTTACTCCTGTTGGGCCCGTTATTCCGGTTGCACCTGTTATTCCCGTTGATCCGGTTTCTCCTGTTGGTCCTGTTATTCCAGTTGGACCTGTTATCCCGGTCGAGCCCGTTATTCCCGTCGAGCCTGTTACTCCTGTCGAGCCCGTTATTCCAGTCGAGCCCGTTATTCCCGACGGGCCGGTTGCTCCTGTTATCCCTGTCGAGCCTGCTAGTCCGGTCGGCCCAGTTACTCCTGTTGAGCCTGTTATTCCGGTCGAGCCGGTTTCTCCTGTTATTCCCGTTACTCCTGTAGGACCGGTTTCTCCTGTTGGTCCTGTTATTCCCGTTGCTCCTGTAGGACCGGTTTCTCCTGTTGCACCTGCTATTCCTGTCGAGCCCGTTACTCCTGTTGGGCCAGTTGTTCCGGTTGCGCCTGTTTCTCCGGTTGGACCAGTTACCCCTGTCGAGCCCGTTACTCCTGTTGAACCAGTTTCTCCAGTAGCACCTGTTTTTCCGGTCGAGCCCGTTACTCCTGTTGGGCCAGTTGTTCCGGTTGGACCTGTTACCCCTGTCGAACCGGTTATTCCGGTCGGGCCCATTACTCCGGTTGCTCCTGTTTCTCCAGTTGCACCTGTTTTTCCGGTCGGACCAGTTACTCCTGTCGAGCCAGTTATTCCGGTCGGGCCTGTTTCTCCAGTTGCACCTGTTATTCCCGTAAAGCCCGTTACTCCTGTTGGGCCAGTTATTCCGGTTGCTCCTGTTTCTCCAGTTGCACCTGTTACCCCTGTCGAGCCCGTTATTCCCGTCGGGCCGGTCGGACCAGTTTTTTTAATCCCATTACAAGATAAACTATTACAACAACTACATCTATTCGAATTTGAATTTATTCCATTTACATAAGAATATAAAATTCCACTCTCTAATTTATTATTCACATTAAAAAACATGTTTTTTCCTCATTTCATTACATAGTATCGTTCATTCAAATAATCGTGAATAATACTATTTAGATAAAATGAAATATTACATTGAATATCTAACAGTAATACAAAACTCTCCTTCTACAGAGCCAGTTAACCCAGTAGTATCGACTTGAATTTCATCAAATAATTTTTCTGAAAATCCGACACTGCTTTGCGGAGGAACATTTAGAGTGTCAATTACTGTTCCTCCTCTTAAAAAATTCACAACGATATTGTCTGTTCCAGTATCATTTTTAACATATCCAGTTGCTGATATGATTGGAGCTATGTTATTAGTATAAATCGTAATAATCCCTGGTGTATTAACTTGCCAAGTAGTACATACTTTATCTTGAAATATATTTTTAGTTGAACAACAACTTAAACCGTTGCACATTTGCTTATCCCCTCGTTTTCTTTATTTAAACTGAATAACGCGTCGTTATACAAAATTCACCTTGAAACAGTATGTCTGCTCCTATAGGTATAATGGCTTGTATTACATCGAATCTTCTTATTGTAAACGCTAGGCTTGAACCTAAAGTTACAGTTTCAGTATTAATCGTACCCCCTGCAGTGTTTAAAGACACAATTTGTATTGGTAAAGTAGCAGAGCCAACCTCATACTTAACAAACCCAGTTCCAATAATATTTTGATTAATATTATTTTGAAATAAAGGAATGGTAACGGCCGTAGCGTCTCCAACTGCTTGCCATGGAGTACATACTTGATCTTGTACAAAAATCTTTTCTGGACAGCAGCTTAAAGTTATTGTTGAACAATTACATGATGACATATTTATTTAACTCCTCACTCTTTTTTAAATAAAACATAATCTACATATATTAATCAGAAAGACATTAACCTGCTTGTACATTTGTCATAATAAAAAGAATCTACCACTTTAAAATAAGTGATAGTTTCCTTTTTTATATTTATTCATCATATCAACTCATCAATAACCTTAGATCATTTCGTCCATTTAGAACTGGTTTCTCCTATTAGTTAATTCTTGATGAATCTAATACAAAGTTTTACCGTAAAAAAATTCATACATTAATAAAAAATGACGTAATTTATACTAAAAAATAAAATTCTAATTTTATAATTGGATATACTTTGACTATAACTTACATACAAATTGTTTCATCAAACGGTGAATTCTAGTATAATAGATAGGATGTAAAAATTTTATTATGATCTTTGATTTAGAAAGGACTTTATAATAGATGGCAAATAAAGAATTAATGAATGAAGTTGCTAAGCGCCGTATTTTCGGAATTATTTCTCACCCGGATGCAGGTAAAACAACTTTAACTGAAAAATTACTACTTCACGGTGGAGCAATTCGTGAAGCTGGAACTGTAAAAGCTCAAAAGAATTCAAAATATGCAAAGTCTGACTGGATGGAAATCGAAAAGCAACGTGGAATTTCTGTAACATCTTCAGTTATGCAATTTGAATATGATGAAAAAATGGTATCAATTATGGATACTCCTGGTCATAATGATTTTGGTGAAGATACATATCGTGTACTAACTTCTGTTGACTCTGCGGTAATGGTAATTGACGCTGCAAAAGGTATTGAAGCACAGACTAAAAAGCTTTTCCAAGTTTGTCGTATGCGTGGTATTCCTATTTTTACTTTTATGAATAAATTAGATCGCCAAGCTAAAGATCCTTTAGAATTAATGGAAGAATTAGAAGAAGTTCTAGGTATGCCTTCTGTAGCAGTGACTTGGCCAATTGGTAGTGGTATGCAATTTGAAGGAGTATATGATCGTCTAGAAAACGAAGTTCATCTTTTCCGTAAAGACGAAGTCATTAAACTAGGTTCAGAAGGCGTTCACGGTCCAGAATTAGAAGCTCGTTTAGAGCAATCTAATTTAGAAAATTTACGTGATGAAGTTGATCTATTAGAAGGTGCTGGTAATGAATTTAATTTAGATTTGGTTCAATCTGGCGAATTGACTCCTGTGTTCTTTGGAACAGCATTAGTTGATTTTGGAGTTACACCATTTTTAAATCACTTCTTAGATATGTCACCATCTCCAGGACCACGTAAAACGGTAAACGGTGAAGTAAATCCGACGGATGAAGTATTTAGTGGATTTATTTTCAAGATTCAAGCTAATATGAATCCAGCGCATCGTGACCGTATTGCATTTTTACGAATTTGTTCAGGTGTATTTGAACGAGGTATGAACGTAATGCTTTCTCGTACTGGAAAACAAATTAAATTAAGCCAGTCAACACAATTAATGGCAAATGATCGAGACACAATCGACCGTGCATATGCTGGTGATGTAATTGGTATTTATGATTCTGGTACTTACCAAATTGGAGATACAATTACATCCGGTAAACAAAAATTATTCTTTGAACCATTACCAACTTTCCCACCTGAGCTTTTCTTACGTGTTAGCCCAGTTAACTCATTAAAATCTAAGCACTTCCATAAAGGCGTTGAGCAATTAGCTCAAGAAGGTGCGATTCAAGTTTATAAAAATGAATTTAATGAAGTTATTTTAGGTGCAGTTGGACAGCTTCAATTTGAAGTTTTCGAGTATCGTTTAAAAAATGAATATGGTTCTGATATCCGTAAAGACCATGTAGACTATAATATTGCTCGTTGGGTTAAAACTGATGATGTAAAAGGTCTAAAAAAATACCAAGATATGCGTAACATGCTAGTATATGACCGTTTCGAACGTCCTTTATTCTTATTTGCAAATGAATTTACTTTCAATCGCTTTAAGGAACGTCATGAGGAACTAGAATTAGTTGAAGCTCTTGATGTTAATAATGAAATACAAGTAGATTAATCAAAAAGTGGATGTTTTTACATCCACTTTTTTTCTATACCTTTTACACCTATTAAGCCGACCTCATCATTAATTAAGCCACTTTCATTATTTTATCATGCAGTTCAGAAACTTTTTCGTTTACCAGTAATGAATCATTTATTTAGCAACAAAAAAGCCGAACTACTAAAATTAGTAAGTCGGCTTTCTCCTATATAATCTTAAAAGTTTTATTAGATTACATGTTTTTCTGAACTTATTTTATCATTTTTTTTGCTTGAAAATAAATTAGCTAAAGCTTCTGGTAAGGCGATCATAGCCGGTAGGAAGATTGGTAGTAAAATAAAGCAAAGTACTACTAGACCTGTTATTACCGCTATAGCTAGTTCAAACAATAATAAAATCCCAGAAGGCATAAGTGTTGCAAATGTACCACCAAGTATGATTACTGCTGATATAATTACCCCACCTGTATGTTTAGACGCTAATACGATCGCTTCTTTTGCAGGCATATCACCATATTCTTTAAATCTCATCATTAAGAATATGCTGTAGTCTACTCCTAAAGCAACTATAATGATGAACGAGAAGAATGGGACAAATGAAGATATACCTTCATAGCCTAGTAAGTTTATGAAAATATAATTAATCATAAACATGGCAGTATAGTATGCACCTAAAAGTGATGCTGTAATAAATACTGGTGTCCAAAATGATTTTATTACTAAGAACAATACAAGTAATACGCCAATAATTACAATTGTTGTTGTTTTATTTAGATCACTACTTAAAATATTGTTCATATCGTTTGTAGTTGCACTTGGTCCTGCAACTCCTGACTTAGCATGAGAAAGCTCTGTGCCCTTTAGTCCAGTTGAAACAGCTGCATCTATTTTCGTAATTGTATTCAAAGCTTTTTTAGAGTATGGATCGTCTTTTAAAACGACTGTTAGCTTTGTGATTGTTCTATCTTTTGACATAAACATATCAATTGATTGCTTAAAGTTCTTATCAGTCAATGCTTCTTTTGGAATAAAGAACGTTTTATTTGAGTTAAATTGTGTTAAGAAATCGTTTGTTTTCCCTAATCCATCAGAAATTTTCTGTAAGCCACCGTTTACATCAGACAGTTTTTGTCCAAAAGTACTAAAACCATTAATGCCAGCTACAAGTTGCTGCTGACCAGATTTCATTTGACCAAGTCCATCTGATACTTTATTCATATTTGTTACAATTTTCCCTAATCCTGATGAAGCATTACCTAAGCCACTTTCAAGTCTTTTTAATCCATTAGACATTTGAGCTAAACCAGTGCTCATACTAGAAAGATTTTTGTTTGCAGTAGCAAAGCCTGAAGTGACAGCATTGTAGTTAGTATTTAATGCTTTTATCCCTTCTGGTGTGATTTGATTTAAAGCTGCAATTGTTTGATCAAGTGTTTGCTTCAATGCTTGATAATTACTGTCACTATTTGAATTAGCGTAACTAGTTCCTAATGCAGTTACCATTGATTGCATTTGTGAAAGTGCACCTTTCATACCAAGTAGAGCTTGAGCTGCATCTTGATAATGAGAACCCATTTCTTTATAACCTGACTGCATTTTTTCGTAATTACTAGCTAATAGTGAAATACCATTACTCATTTTTAATAAATTCGTATCAATTGTCGCTAAACCATTACTGATCGTTTGTGATTTACTTGAACCATCATTGATCCCTGCTTGTATTTGTTTAATACCGCTACTTAAGGCTGTTACACCATTTTGTAGTTCAGTAGTACCATCTACCATCTGATTAACTTTTGAAAAATCTGCTGATCCAAGTTTATCTTGAGCTAAGCTTAATCCATCATGTATTTCGTTCACACCATCTTGTGTTTTCGAAATTCCATCAGTAACACTTCCCATTTGGCTATCAACATAAAAACTATCTATTTGCTTACCTTCTGGTTGTGTTACGGAAGAAACTTGCTTAACTCCTTTTATAGTTTTAAGCCTCTCAGTAACATTATCTATTACTGCAAGTGATTGATTGTTATCAAGTGCTTTGTTATTCTCAATGACAACAGTTGCAGGCATTGCCTGACCTTTACCAAAATGATCTGCTACTATATTAAATCCTTTTGATGAAGGGTATTTATTTCCAAGTTCTCCAATTGTATCGAAGTTAAGTTTTTCTTTATGAAAATAAACCATAGGAGTTAAAATCAATAAAATAACAACAATTGTTATAATTGGTTTCTTAATTGCAAATGCAGAAGAATTACCAAAAAACTTGTTTTCTTTATGTCCACTAACATTTTTAGAAGGCCAGAAAAGTTTTTTTCCTAAAACCTTCATAATAAACGGAGTTAATGTCAAAATTTCTAGTAATAATATACATACACCAATTACAACGACAACCCCTGATTTATAAATTGGAGATTCAGCAAAAACAAGTGCAAGGAACGCGATAAAAACAGTAAGAATACTATATGCGATCGTTTTACCTGCTGTTTTATATGTGTTTACAATTGAATCATCAACTGAATTACCTAGTGAAAGTTCTTCTCTAAAACGATTAAAAAGAAGGATATTATAATCCGTACCAACACCAAAAAGAATTAGTATTAATAGCATTTGAGTAAGACTAGTGATTGGAAATCCAGCTTTATCAATTAATTGAGCTGCAATCCCCATTGAGCAAAGATAAGAAAATGCAACTGCTATTAATGATACAAACGGTGTAACAATTGATCTAAACGCAATAATTAATACGACTAAAATAAATACAACTGTCAGTGCAGCACTTTTTTCTACACCTGATTGTGAAGCTTTTAAATAATCATTATTAATAAAGTCTTCACCGCTAAGATAATATTTAACAGGAACATTACTTAGCTTTTGATCAAGTTGTTTTTGAATATCATCAATTTCTCTTCCGTTTTTATCGAGTTTATAACTCACCATTAACGTTTTACCGTCTTTTGAAATTAATGAACTTTTTGCATTCGGAATACTAAATGGATCAATAATTTCCGATATTCTTAGTTCTTTACTACTATCGCGTACTGCTTTAACAGCATCGCCGATTTTTTCCATTTCATCATTGGAAATCTTGTTTTTATCATAAAAAACAATTAAGTTATTCGTGCCTTTTGTTGTATCCATTTTTTTTAGGATATTATCTGCCATAACTGAAGGAGAATTACTATTTGCCCCTTCTTGCCCCTTATTCCGTAGTATTGCATTAATGTCAGGCTGAATTGCAGTCAGTACTACAGTCGCAATTAACCAGATCGAAAAAATGATCCAGCGACCTTTTATTATTTTTCGCATTTAATCCCCGCCCAATCTCTTTATAGCTTAAAGATTTTTTTTTCCTTTTTCCTCATCAAGAAAATACAATACATCAAAGAATTCATAATTATCCATTCCATCTGTTTCCATCTTTTTCGTAACAGCTGTAACTAATAATTTTAATCCCTGTTCTACAATTTCCTGATCACTCGTCTCCATAAGACCTAATGCACTATTTATTGACTTGTTTGCAATTTCTGAAATACTGCCATTAATTTCATCTGCAATACCCTCAGGTAAGGAGATTTCAACAAATCGTTTATCGTTTGGATTTGGTGTTTTTAATAATAGTCCCTTTGTCGTTAACCGTTCAACAATATCTGAAACAGTACTTTGTGTCATTTTTAAATTTTTAGAAAGCTGTTTTATACTCATTGTTTTATGAGCATAAACTTCCCCAATCACTCTTGCTTGCGGAATAGTAACACCATGCTCTTCTGAATGTTTCTGTAGACTTTTCATTAAAAATCGTTGTAAAAAATCTATGGATTCACGAATAAATTCGGCTCTTTCTACCATTTAATCCCTCCTTTTAAATACTTCCCAAAAAATACATCTTATACGATGTATCGCATAAGATTTATATTAAAAGTCAGAGTCCAAATTGTCAATTTATATAATAGAAGATTCATGAAAAATATTCCTCTTTTAATCCTAAATGTTCATTTTTAAGTTAAAAATAAGGATGCCTAATTAGACATCCTTTTCCAAATTTGCAATTCTCCTAAATTATGTAGCGTTCGCTAGCGTTATTCTCTTAAACGCGATTCATTCTTTTTTTGATTTTTAAATTGTTTCCAACACATAATTGAGAAAGCACAACATCCAATAAAAAATAATAAGCCACTAAACCAATTTTTATATTCATTTGGTATCATATCGAGGTATGGAATTGAAGGACGGAACTTAAAATAATCTATTACAAAGTGCCTTTTAATGATTTTATATAACGAAATGAGTAACTACCCAATAATTGCGGTAATTAAACTATCTCTAATGGTCGCGATGGAAATCTTGTAAACATTGCCCTTATAAAGCTTCTCAAACAATTGACGGGTTGAGTACAAAATAACAAAAAACAAATTCATAAAATTATTATTTACAAAATTAGATAGAGTCATTTTCTCACATTTGGGTGAATTTCACCTTTTTTAAAGATTTTCAATTATTATTTAGCTAGACTGCTTTTGATGAATGCAGCCTATCCCATAAATGCATCTGCAACCAGATTACTGAATTCCCTTAAATAATGGAGATAATTATTCCCACCATAGTTATATCTTTTGTTATACATTTTAGCAACAACAACATTATATTTAGGGATTACGAGAATAGTTGGACCTGTTATCCCTAATATTTGGTATGAACCTCGTGGTACTCGATCACCAATCTCACTATATATTCTCGGAAAATCTTGCACATACCAAAACAATCCATTCTGTGGTAAATCTATATTTTTATTGTTATAATTTTGAACTTGAGTTGCTATTTCAATAACTTCCTTCGGGACGATCTGTTTTCCATTGATATTCCCTTTATTCAAATGAAGATTACCCCAATATGCAAATTCTCTTGTAGTGACATGTAAGTTAGACTCAGAACCATCACTCGAATATCCCAATTTAAATGATGCTTCTTTGTCCGGATTATCTATTACTTTAACTAAACGTTCAATTTCTTTTGTTTCCCAACTAGTTTCTTTTAATCCTAATGGTATAAAGACCCTTTCTTTTAGGAGTTCTGGAAAGTTTTTGTTATACAGATTTTTTATGAGATTTGTCATCATTAATATGTTAATACCGCGATATGCCCATCCTTGGCCTGGTTCAAATTCTCTATAAATGCTTCCGTTATCTGCCTCATTCAAACCATGGGAATGTGTAACTAAATGTCTTATAGTTGTTTTTCCAAGTAAACCTTTATCAAGTTCATCAAAATAATCAATTGCATAATCATCAAGGCTTTTAATTTTACCTTCATATATTGCAAATGCAACTGCTAATCCTAAATAGCTTTTTCTGGCAGAGGCAACATTGAACTTTGAATTACAGGTTACCGGTATAGAAATAGGAGAATGACAATGAAAGCCATTATAATTTTCTAGTACAATCTTATTATCTTTCATGATTAATAGAGCTGAAGCAGAACTTTGATTTCGAACTTTTAGATCCTCTACCCAGTTGATTATTTCTTTAAATCGATCACTCATTTACTTTATCCACCTATATTCCTTTTTTTATCTATAAATTCAACAAATAATTAAGTGTCCCTTGTAAATTACATTTTATTCGCTGTTAATCATCCGTTTTCCCAAAGTGAACAAAATCCATAGAGATCTGTTTCATTGATTATTGATAGAATCTCCTTCTTTTTTACCTACAAAATAAACTTCAATAAATCTATACACAAAGTTTACTAGGCTTTAATATTCAGATGATATGATTGGTTTAACTTCAAATGAGGGGGCAGAATAAATGAATGTACGTGCAGTTTTTATTGATATGGATGGGACCCTACTAACAGTCTCAAACAACATTTCTCGCCGAAATATGGAAGCTATTAATAAGCTCATTGATCAGGGAATCATGGTTTTTCTAGCAACTGGTCGACACTATGAGGTAACCGCTCCTTATCATAAAGAAATTGGATTAAAAACTCCGATGATCTGTTTGAACGGTGCGGCCATTCATGATGGAGAGACAGGAAGAATGCTTCAAAAAAATACAGTCAATGTGGACGAAGAATTATTCCATCATCTGACTGCTGAAAACCCTTGTAATGTTATTATCCATACAGCTAATGGACTTTACTGTAAGGAAATAAATGAAGAAATTGATTATTGGACAAAAATTGGGAAAATTCCACCACGATACACTGGTGATTTAAGACAAGCTAATTATAATGATGTTCTTAAATATAGTGTTCGAACAGGTGTACAAAATACTGAACTATCTTCTTTATTTAAAAAAGAAGCTGAAGTCATCGATTGGAACGACGGTTTTGAAATGGTAGCTCCAAATGTATCAAAATGGTCCGCGATCAAAAACTTACTTCATGCATATCAAATTAATCCAACTGAAGTCGTAGCGATCGGAGACGGACCAAATGATATTGAAATGCTTCGTCAAGTTGGTACCGGTGTGGCTATGGGGAACGCTAGAGAAGAAATTAAAGCAGTTGCTGACTTTGTAACTGGACATCATGAAAATGATGGATTAGCTGAATTTTTAGAACGTTATCTGCTTACATCAAAAGAACCATTTGCGATTTAGTAAGTAGGAGTAAATTCTAAATCTTCAGTTAGAACAAAGGCTCAGAATAAAATCTGGGCCTTTTTGGCATATTCACATAATCATTACTTATAAAAATAATTTTTATCACATTTTATTTCCATGTCTCTGTTAAACGATAAGCTCATATATTAATTGACCATAAACTCTGAGTAATTTAAATTACGACTCTTGATAGACTTCGTATTCTATCCCATTCCTTGATGTTCATCCAGGAAATTTTACCTTAGTATGTTTTTTACATTCTAATTTGTCCATTACTTAGAGCAATAGTTTGTTCCCCTACTATTCTTTCGTGTTTTGATCATCAGACTACATTCATACAATAAGAATGTTTTTTATGCTCAATAAATACCAGACAGGTCTTAATGCCGGGACTTGAAACGGCTGTTAATGTAGCAAGTAAGTTCTAATTAACAAAATATATTTCGTTATTACTTTGGAACCCTAGACCTAGTCTAGGGTTTTTATTTCTACAAAAAAGCGATGCCTTTTATATGCATCGCCAAAATTATTTGAACTTATGATACTAGTAAAATAAAGACGCTGAATTTATTTTCACTAAAACCTTTAAATCGCCTCTTTCTAATACATGTTCTACGACCATCACAGCCATCAAATCTTTGGATTTTGTATCATACAAATTTCACTCTTGAGTTTCATGCTTTTTTAGAGTCATATTGAAAAGTCGTTTTCTGTTTTGGTTCTTTTATTGATAAATAAACCGCAATAAGAATAATAATACTTCCGACGAAAAAAGAACGTTTAATTTCTTCATTTAATAAAAAGTAGCCAAAAATTGTACCAATTAATGGCTGTAAAAAGAAAAAGAGAGATCCAGTAGACGTGTCAATATATTCAAACCCTTTATTCCATAGATAAAATGCTCCAGCTGTAGAAATCGTTCCTAAAAATATTACCCCAAGCCAAATCCATAGATTAGTAGGTAAATCAGTCATGTGTTTCGATTGTTCTATTATTGAAATAGGTAAAGTGAAAATTACTCCAAATACAGTTGCCCATGTAGTTACCGTTAACGAAGAATACTTTTGAGTCTGAACTTTACTTAAAACCGTATATAATGCCCAAGTTATTGCTGCACCTACTAAAATAAGATTTCCAAAATATGCTCCTATATTTGAATCACCTTTTGGAAAACCTATTACAACAACAACTCCAATAGTAGCTAATAATAATGAAATGATTTTACGACTATTAATCTTTTCTTTTAAGATAAAAAATGCAAATAGAGATATTAATGCAGGTGAAGCTGATGTGATTAATGAGCCCATCGCCGCTCCAGAAAGTTTAGTTCCAACAAATTGTAGTCCAATTGAACCGGTGTAGCCTACCAATGCTATAATTGCCATTGGAAATAGATCTTTCTTGCTTATTTTCCAGCTTTTTTGAAAAAAGCTAATGATTCCTAATGTTACTAAAGCTAGTAAAAATCTTATTTCTAATAATAGCCAAGGAGAAATACTATCTAATACTACTTTACTGACGACATATGTCATCCCCCAAATACTAGCAGCTAACGATAAATATATTGCTCCTTTAAAGAAATTCAATTATAAATCATCTCCTAAATCATTCCATTCACTTTTTGAAAGTTCAAATATGATATCAGTTACATATCTCCCTTTAAAATAAGAGTTTTCAATTGTTTCAACCTGTTTAAAACCTAATTTCTTTATTAATTTTATTGAAGAAGTATTTTGTTCGATTGCTATTGCTATTATTTTCTCTTTATTTAATTCATTGAATAAATAAGCTAAAAGTGCTTTTAAAGCTTCAGTAGCATAGCCCTTATTTTGAAACTCCGGCTCTAAAGTAAAGCCAATTTCAACTTGATTTGGTTCAGTTAATGTATGTACTCCGATGTCACCTATTAATCCACCAGATTTTTTATTTTCAATCGCTACTTGAACCCATGAATCTGGAATATTCATTGCAGCACTTATTTGTTTTTCTATAAAATCAGACGCCTGCTCAACTGTATATTTCTCCCACCCTTGATAAATAGCCACATCCGGATTCGAACGATATTTATAAAAGTTGTTTAAGTCTTCATCTTTAAACCTTCTAAGCCTTAACCGACTTGTTTCAATCTCAAAAAATTTTGCTCTACTCATTTTACACCTCAACTATTCACATATTACTAAATGTCTTACTATTATACTTAGAAATTTCAAAATAAACATTATTTTTTTCACTTAAATTTCTAATGGTGCATTGAATCAACTTACTAAAACAATAAGTTCTATGCTAAAAAAAAGACAACAAAATAATCTAACAAAACTTCCATTAACAGATAAAAGTATTCATTTTAATGATTACGTAAAAAAATGATCCCAATGATTACAATTATTAATATCCAAGAAATTGGATTCGCCCAGTTAACCGTCCATCCTATTCCAAATGCTTTAGGTATTAAAAAATTCGAATCTTCCTTGTTAAAATAAAAGAAAGCTCCATTTTTCTTTCTATACTCATCTATTTCAGTATGTGTCCACTTCCGCTTACTCAAAACCGCTCACATCCTAAAGTTTATGTTTTTTTTAATTTTCTTCACACTATTTATTCATTTAAGGAGAAATTCTGACGACTAAATAAATTAACTAGCATACTTCGACAATATCACAACACTTTCCTTGTTTTTTAGATCAAATTCGTGTTTTGTATTTTAAACTAATGTAACATAATTTAAAGCACGATCTTCAAGTTGAAGTATTTCACAAAATAATGGATTAAATATAAGCTTTACTAAGCAGATTGTTGATTTTCATTTAAATAGCTGTTTAATGCAAAAAGAATTGTCTGAAATTCTACGTTAAAATTGCAAATTCCCCAAAGTTACTAATTACAACTATGTTGGTAAAATTAAATTGTTATTCCTTTCAAAACTAAAGAAGGCAATTATGGCTTATGGCACTATTTTTTTAATACCAATACTATATAGGATTTTATTCATATCCCCTTATTTCAGCCTCGTCTTTTTTGTGTGCTAAATTCGGTAAAGTCACATGATAATTGAAAAAAGTAGTATCCATAAAAGGTATCTCCTTTCAATGTTTATGGTGCCTGACACTGATTTTTTTATATTGTATGTTATACTATTTCGAAGAATTGATATTAATAGGAGGTAAGCATTATGGCTGTTAAAAAACTCGAACATGTAGGGATACAAGTAAGAGATATAGATACGTCGATCGAATTTTATACTAGAGTTGTGGGATTAGTGTTTTTAGAAAAACAGGACCATATCGATCCAAAGATTAAATTAGCGTTCTTAGGATTTGAGGATTCAAAGGAACCGATTGTAGAATTAATTTCTGGTTATAACCCAGATTTACCAGCAGAGGGGAAAGTTCATCACCTTGCATTTGCAGTAGATAATATTGAAGCGGAGATCGCACGTGTTAAGGAACTTTATGTAACATTTGTAGACGAGTCAATCACAACGTTGCCAAGTGGATCAAAATATATCTTCTTTTATGGACCAGATGGAGAGTGGATTGAATTTTTCCAGTCTTAATAATTAAAGTCTAACTTTTATAATTTAAAAACAATAAAACTAACATTTAAATAGAACAGAGCCTAAATAAAAAAGAGTGTAGAGAACTATTAAGTTTTCTCTACACTCTTTACGTCTAAAATATTAGCTAGTTTAAAAATATTAATATTGACTTAATTTATTCAATGGCGTTTGAATAATAAGCGGTTTTTTTGCGGGATCTAACCATTTTAAAATTGATACTACATTCGTTTTTGAAGTAGCTGTGCAACCTGCAGTATAGCCTGAAGTTCCTGCTATATGGAAAAATATTGCACTTCCTTTTCCTGGCGTTCTCGCTTGATTATAGTTTATAACAAACCCATAATCATATTGTGAAATGTTCATCTTCTCTGCAGTTTTCCATCTACCATTATTAGCTGATGCTGCTTGCCAAGTATTATACAATTTACTATTCGAATCATCGACCCATACATCATTGGACGTGATTTTTCGATACGTCATTTTAGTTCCTGGATTTGTATTTCTTCCAAAAGCTGTCGTTATTGTATATTTTCCTTCCGGTGTTTCGTAGTCACCTTCATGTTTATTACTAATCATGCCATTTTTACCGATCACACCTGTGTATGTATGTAACTTCTTCCAAGTAGATCCACTTTTTTCAAATGTCTCTATTAAAGCATTTCTCGTACTTTCATTGCTAGCTGAAACAACGATTAATTGTTTTGATGTACCTAAAGTTTTCATTTTGTTCACAGTCGCTGCTGAAACTGTTGTAGCGGATTTTTTTATGTATTTACTTGAAACCCATCCAGTCTTGCTTCCGCTAGTAATTTTATACCAAGTTCCACTTGTGCTTGTAATTGAAACTTTTGCACCTTTTTTAAGTGTTCCAACAATTTTATTGCTAGTGCTCGGACCACTTCTAACATTTAATACAGTTGCAGTTACTGTACCATTAACTGTAGCAGCTTCCACTGTCTTAATCGCATTTGGAGTAATATTACTATAGAATAAACCTCCAGTTAAAATTGAAAGCGCTAAAGTTGTTTTGCAAATACTTTTAATCATTTAATCAGCTCCATTGTAAAGTAAATCGATCTTCATGAGCCTCTATTATACAGAACTAACCTTTACATAATAAGGACATTTTTATTACAATTCAACTTGTATTATAACATTTCTTTTAAAATTGTAGAAACTATTAAAATTTGTCCGATTAGTACTAAATTATTTTAAACAGCGTCTAAAATACAGCGAATATTAATATTGCATTCCAAAGTATTGATGGGCTAAAGCTACTATTAGCATACTCATAAAGCGTTTATGAGTGTATAAAAGACAATGATGATGAAAATATGTTCCATCATGTTGAACAATAATTGACAAACTCATTTTTCAACACAATAAAAAAACAGAAGCCAAACTATTTCTAGGCTTCTGTTTTTAATTTATTAATGTCCTACCATCATTGAAGATTTTGATTCGTCAAGTTCAGCTTGTGACGCATCAGAGTCTTTCAATTTCGGTTTACGTAAGATGATTGCTAATAACGCACCTGCTAATGCGATTCCTGCAGCAAGTAAGAATGTATCACCAAACGCTGAAATCATTGCATTTAAAGGATTCTTTGCTGTTGCCATATAATCTTTTGTGCTAGATGTTAAGAATCCAGCCATACCTGCTACAGCAAATGAAACCATAACTTGCTGTGCAGCAGCAGTTAATGGCGTAACACGACTTACTAAATGTCTAGGTGCTGATTGTAATACATGTGTATTAATTGGCATCATTGATAAGCCCATTCCAGCGCCCATCATTGCAAGAGTTAACATGATGAATGTATTTGATGAATCAACTGAAATCTTAGAGAAAATGAAAAGTGCAGATGTAATGATTGTTAAACCAACTAGTGCCATCGGTCTTGCACCAACTTTATCATACATCTTACCACCGATTGGCATCATTAAAGCGGATGCTAAAGCTTGTGGTAACATGATTAAGCCTGTTTCAAACGCTCCATATTGCTTAACTGTTTGTAAAAATAATGGAACGATTAAGAACGAACCAAATAACGCAATTTGCATAATCCATGTGATTAAAATACTTCTAACAAAATCAGATGATTTAAAAACACGTAATTCAAGTAGCGGTTGTTTTTGACGAAGCTCAACTACGATGAAAAGTAATAGTGCTACTCCACCAACGATTAAGCCTGTTAATGTCCCTTTAGAAGTCCAACTAGTTGCACTTTGGCTAACTCCGTATGCTAACATTGAAAAAGCGATTGGAGCAATAATAATCCCTAATCCATCAAGTGATGGTACTGATTTCGTTTCAAAATTCGGTAAGAATTTAAATCCGATGATCATCGCAATAATACCGATTGGTAGATTAATTAAGAAAATCCAGTGCCATGTAGAATATTCTACAAACCATCCTGAAATAACTGGACCTAGTGCAGGAGCAAGTAACATTGGAATTCCTAGCATTCCCATAATTGATCCGATTTTTTCTGGAGGTGCTAATCTAAAGATGATTGCCATTCCGATTGGAGCAACCATTCCTCCGCCTATTCCTTGAATGACACGGAATAAAATTAACTGCTCTGGTGATTGTGCAACTGAGCAAAGTACTGAACCGATCGTGAAAAATAGAATCGTTAAAATGAAAATTCTCTTTGCACCAAATCGATCAGACATCCATCCTGCAAGTGGAATTACTGCTGATAATGCTAAAGTATATCCGGTAATCGTCCACTGCATTTTTGTTAAGTCAGACTTAAAGTATTCCGTAATCCCTGGTAATGCCACGTTTACTACGGTACTGTCTAAAATAACCATGATCATCCCTACGATTACTGCCATCATAGGACCAATAATCGTTTTTACGCTAAACGGCTTCTCAGCCGTATCATGCTGATTATTCATATTTTATCCCCATTTCTTCTATATATATTTTGAAAAACTTGTTCAAAATGCTCAAAAATTTAGTAGTCCAATAATCAAAAAAATAATAACCATGCAATTTGAACAGAAAGTTTATCATACAAAAAACTAAACAAATTGTAAATGGTAAATGTTTCTACTTCAGAAACAGTATTCACAATAAGTACAGTATATTTGATGTTTTAGTCCATTTCAAGTTTAATTTTCATTAATATTTGTAGATTTTGTGTAAACAGAATAAAACTCCTATCGAAAAAAAATAGCCTTTATGATTTTATTCACAAGGCTATTTTTTAATTACACTAATGTTAGTTATTTGTTTTTAACGTACTTCATCATTAAGCCTGCAATTGTATGTTGCTCTTGTTCATCTGCAACATTCCAAAGGTCTTTTAAGATTTGTTCTTCTGCATTTTTAGGCTCAACTTCATTTGCTAAATAATTTCCTAAGCGATATGCCATTTCATTAATAGCGCCTTCTCCAACACCTTTTTCGCCTGTTGCTTCTAAACGATCACCTAAAAAATCTTTCCATTGATCCCAGTTATCTAAAATTGACATTGCTTTCACCTCATAAAATTAAAGTTGAAGATTACATAAATACTATTTACTTCTTTCAAAGAAATTATGTATCAGAAATTATCCTGGTATTGCTTTTTAGAAGTATTAAAAAAAGAGCTATCTTCACCTTTTTGATGAAATTTAGCTCTAATTTTATCTTATTGTTTGTTTTCATTCATAAAAAATATAGCCAATGTACCTGGACCTGCATGTGCGCCAATTGCTGATCCAATTGAATTAATGACAAATTCCTTACTTCCAAACGCTTCGGCCACTGCATTTTTTACCTCGATGGCTTTATCTAAATCGTCCCCATGAGATATACCAATAATTTGACCCGATAAATTTGTTCCTCTTGATTCCATAATTTCAAGAATTCTTTTCAACACTTTTTTAGAACCTCTAATTTTTTCAAGTGGAATTAGTTTCCCATCTTCAACGTGTAAGATCGGTTTAATATTTAATAAATTCCCAACAAATCCTGCAACTTTACTTAAGCGACCACCACGCACTAAATACTGTAAGTCATCGACAGTGAAAATATGCTCAATATGTTGAATATTATTTTTTATATTCAAAACAACTTCTTCTTTCGTTGCACCGCTACTTGCTAGTTTTGCTGCATTAACAGCAATTAACCCTTGTCCAATCGAAGCACCTTTTGTATCATAAATCTCTAAATCAAAGTCAGGAAATTCTTCCTTCAGCTCATTTTTTACCATTACCGTTGATTGATATGTACCTGAAAGTTCAGACGAAAAAGCGATGTATATACACGACGTATTTTCTTTTGCATATTTAATAAACGTATTATATATATTCTCGTATGAAGGAAGTGAAGTTTTAAATACTTTTCCATTGCGCATTTCATTAAATAAAGTTTTTGAATCTAATGTTACCCCATCAAAGAATTCTTTTTCATCTTCCGAATAAACTCTTAGAGGAATCACATCAATATTGTATTCCTCAATTATTTCTTTAGGCAAATCAGCCGCACTATCTGTTATTATTTTTACATTCATATATTCTTACCTCGGTTTCAAAAATTAATTTATTCTATTTTCTCATATAATGTTATGACAGAAAAACAAAATGTTTTAATTTACTTTTAATAATTAGTTATTAGCTATTAAAAATAATATACCTTCTTTTTTTCAGATTCTTCACAAAAAATTTATATATACCATTCAATTTTTTTATTTGGATAATATCCGTATCTATGTTCTGAATGATTTTCTTCTTCTTTTTGCCTCTTTTTATTCGTCAGTGCATAAACAATTAATATTGCTCCAAAGACTTGAACCCAGCTTCCTACAATTAAAAGTTGGTCTCCTAATATAGCTTTATCATTTAATAAGGCAGCATTCCCTGTTCCATCAATTAACGCGCCTAATCCAATTAATTCACTACCATAAGCTTCGATATTTGATAGAAAAGTACCTTCCTCTAATGCACCAGTTGTTTCAAGTTGAGCACCAATTGTTTGTATTATACTACCAACAAGATTCAACTTATGTCCTTCTTCTTCCAAGCCTTCACGTTCTATATTCGTTGCAATTGTGTTTGTTATGTTACCTGCCGCCTGAGACCAGGCACCAACCATCATGACTAACTCTCTTTCATCATTACCTTCTTTTTTATATAATTTTTCTCTTCCAATTCCTTGCAATGAGTTGCCAAATGATTCGATTGCATTTCCTTTTGCAAATAAATCTCTCCCGAAATCTTCACTAACAATTTTTTTACTTGAAACGCCAACAGCAGAAGTTAATGTACCAAATATTAAAAAGTATCCACCTAACAAAACCAAATCTTCACCCGGGTCGTTCATATTGGCACCTCCCATTTTATTTGCATTTAAATCATTTTATTCAATTTTAATTTTAATTGACAATTATTATTGTTTTAATTAATATAATAACAATAAATATTTCGACAATTAAAAGCCATGAAGAGAAAAGTAGTAAAGCTAACATTATTTACAGAGAACTCCGGTAGCTGAAAAGGAGTAATAATATGCTTTATGAAAAAAAGACTTGGAGCTTCGTATGGAACTAAAGATTACTTTAGGGATAATACGACGGGATCTCCCGTTACAGAGATAGGGTATAAGCTTTATGCCGTACCCGATAAGATTGATATGGTAACGTATCAATAAACTGAGGTGGTACCACGAAGTTTACAAACTCTCGTCCTCAAGATGAATAATCTTGGGGGTGGGAGTTTTTTTATTTTCTTTTTTAAACGATTCAACTAAATAAAACAAAAACTTTGAGGTGAAAAAACATGCATTGGGCATATAAAATCGCAAATGAAATAATTGAAAAATATCCAAATCAAGAAACCTATGTTTGTGCTTCAGGCATTAGCCCATCTGGTTCCGTTCACATAGGAAATTTTCGTGAGATTATTACAACCTATTTTGTCGTTAAAGCATTAAAAAATTTAGGTAAAAAAACAAGATTTATCTTTTCTTGGGATGACTTTGATCGATTCAGAAAAGTCCCAAATAATATTGATCCCTCTTTTAGTAAATATATTAGACAATCGTATTCAAGTATTCCTGATCCGTATGGGTGTCACTCTTCATTTGCTGAACACTTTGAGAAAGAATTTGAAAATGCTTTGACTGATTTTGGAATTGAGATTGAGTTTATATACCAAAGTAAAGAATACAGTTCTGGGCGTTATAAAAATGAAATTATTCACGCACTTGAAACAAGAAAAGAAATCTATGACATTTTAATTAGGTTCAAAACAAATGTTCCAACTGAACAAGAACGAAATGAATTTTATCCAATCACACTTTATTGTGAAAATTGCGAGAAAGATGACACGAAGATTACTGAATATAATAGTAAAAACAAAATTTTATATTATTCATGTAGCTGTGGTTATTCAAATCTTTTAAATGTAAATGATGCACGGAATATTAAATTAAACTGGAAAATAGATTGGGCAATGAGATGGATGAAAGAAGGTGTCGTTTTTGAACCCGGTGGTAGGGATCATTCGTCTGAGACGGGTAGCTATAATGTATCCAAAGAAATAGCGAAAACAATTTTTAATTTTGACGCCCCCCACTATGCTCCTTACGAATTTATTGGCATTAAAGGGCAAAATAAAAAAATGTCAAGTTCGACTGGGAATCTGATTACACCAGCTGAATTGCTGAAAGTTTATTTACCTGAAATAATCCTATTTATGTTTGCAAGATACAAACCAACTGCATCATTCAATATAGGTCTTGATGAAGATGTTATTAAAAACTATTCTGAATTTGAAAGATATAAAGCAAATTTTATGAATCGCACTTTGCATGACCTAGATATTCTTCAGTCCATTGAATTTGCACATAATGATGCGATTGAGACCGATTTCCCTAAATTTAATCACATTGCAAGCATTCTACCTTTAGTGAATTATAATGTAGATTTATTACAAAATATTTTTGAAAATAATGGTGAAACTTATCCAGTTGAAAAAATTCATAAAATCAGTCAACTGGCTGAATATTGGATAAAAAAATATTATCCTCAAAAACATATTATTGTTAATCAACAACAAGCAACGGAATATTATCATTCTTTAACTAAACAACAACAGAATTGGTTAACTGTTTTATGTGATCAAATTTTACAAAATGAAAGCACAGAGACTTTAATGAAAGAATTATATTCAATTTGCTACCATGAAGATAAAAAAATAATGAAAACAAATCAAAAATATTTTTTCACAATGATCTACCAGCTAGTTTTAAATAGACCTAGCGGACCACCAATCCCTTTGTTATTTGAGGCAGTAAGTAAAAATGAACTAATTACTTTACTAAAATTTCATTAAGGTTAAATAATTAAAAATGGGGCTCAATTTGATTATCTGAGTCCCATTTAATTATGCTATTGAATTCGATTTTTAAAAGCTTCTTCTGTTACGATATAATCTTTTTCACGATCTTCATGTTTACGGTCTTCTGGAGCAACTAATGACCCTTTTGGACTAGTTGGCTCATGACCTTTTTTCTTATGATTAAAGCTTTTCCCTCTTGCCATTTAAAATCCTCC
The DNA here is from genome assembly GCF_042267765.1 of Gottfriedia sp. NPDC056225. Classification (NCBI taxonomy): domain Bacteria; kingdom Bacillati; phylum Bacillota; class Bacilli; order Caryophanales; family Bacillaceae; genus Gottfriedia; species Gottfriedia sp. NPDC056225. The sequence continues at coordinate 50,230 of NZ_JBHJTJ010000028.1, forward strand.
TTAAACAAATCATCATTAATAATATGAGTATTTCAACTTTATCTTATAGATGGTAGATTATTACAGAGAGTGCATTTTTTAATTCTAATTTTGATGATATGATAAATGTACAAACCAACTTAAAAAACAGAGGTATATGTATGAAGAAAGAATTTGCAATTGGCATTTCAAATCATATTAAAAACTGGATGGAGTTCAATTATTCGTTATTTGAAATAGAGGAAATTCCAACGACTTTCAATACTTTACAAAATTTTCAACAATGGGCAAATGGAAAACCGATCATTTCAGCTTTTCATTTAAAAAAAATAGAAGAAGAAAGCTACTATTTATTATTTATCGATTGGCATCGAAATGAGAATTATTACTTAGTAATATATGTTGAAAATAAATCAACTACTGCTGCTGAAATAAGGGAGCTTAAAGAAATTGATGGTAAATTTTCATTAGTATGGAAATATAACCCATTAAAGCGTGACGGAAAAAATGCCGAGCGTAAAGCTTATTTCAAACAAGTATTCGGATCTCTTCAAGTAGAAATAAAAATACCTAGCACTTCAAATGACGTTGAAGAGTTTTTTAATAATCTATACAAGCTTTGTAGAAATCGCCAAACAGCTGACCGAATAATTGATGTATTTGATTATTAAATCGATTCCTGTTTATTTAATTAACAAAATAAAGGCTGTCGACTTTTTTTGACAGCCTTTATTTTTAGTCAATAAGAGGATTTTCTGCTTTTAACTCATCATAACAAATTACACAATTTTTCCCGGTTTGTTTCCCTACATACATTGCTTGATCTGCGCGACTGATACTTTCTGATACCCCTTTTTGCGGATCAAACATTGATAATCCGAAAGTCATTGTTACGTGGATAGTATAATTCTCATAGTGATATTCAAACGATATTTTCTTTTGTCTTCCCAGTTTTTTTGCATTAACAATACCCTTCTTATTACATGTCACTTATTTGTTATTTCGAAAAAGTAATCTTAACATTACATTTAGCCACGATCTATACGATTCTCAACCTTTAAAATGTGAAAATAATAGTTGAAATAACGTTAACTCTTATCTAATTTTCAAACAAAACAAACCTAGCTCATCTGAACTAGGTTTGTTTTATAAGTAATTTTAAATGTAAATTAAACATTGACTGAATTTTGAAAACTTGAGGCTTTATTTAATACGATAGGCGTTATTATAAAACCAATTATCAATCCTGCTAAGTGACCTGTTAGACTTGTCGATGGAATGATTAATGAAGAAAGTAGCCCAATTCCTAAAAAAGTAATGACAAACTTGCGATCATCTGAAAATAGCATGTTTTTTCGAAATAAAGTAATAAATAAATACATTCCTAAAAACGCATATCCAACGCCAGATGCGCCTGTTTCAACTGTATTTGGCGTATAGAAAAAATTAATAATAAGACCCGTAATAATGACGGTTGTTAAATAAAAAAGTAAAAACTTTAAAGAGCCTAGTACTCTTTCAAGTGGTCTGCCTAATATAATCATAAAAGTCATATTCATAAAAAAATGTGCGTAGCTGCCGTGCATAAACGCATATGTAAAAAGTCGCCAAATTTCACCTTGATTAACTAATTCGTGCTCATATCCACCTAAATTGATGATGTTTTGAATCGTATATCCTCCTGTAAATGTCGTAATGATTACCAATATAGAACATATGCCAACCATAACAGTTGTTATTGGATATTTCTTAATAAATGTTTTGAAGTCTTCTGTCACTAAAAACATCAATCTCGTCCCTTCTGGAGCTATTATCAAAAAGTTGTATGACCCACTATTACTTAATTCGACATTTTTCAATAAAATCCTATTCTCAAATAAAAAAATCCCACAAATAATTGTGTAGAGAATAGGTATGGATCAATTTAGGGGAAAATAAATACGTAACTGGACAAGATCTCCTTTACTTAAGATGATTGAAAATACTTTTGGAAAATTTTTAATGGGACATTTGTTTCAATATATTTTGCACTCGTAAAAATAGCAACCAATTGTTGTTTTGGTGAAATAATGATACATTGCCCTCCATATCCCATAGCAAAATAAATAGAAGAATCAACTGCTTTTTGCTCATCATTTTCAGCTACCCACCAATGATATCCATATGAACCTACATGATGATATGTATGAAATTTCGCTTTTGTAGACTGTGATACCCAATCACAAGAAATAATCTGTTTATTATTCCATTTTCCATTTTGAAGCATTAAGATTCCAAGTTTTAGCATGTCATTCGGTTTTAAACTTAAACCAAACCCACCGATATTAGTTCCGTTTGAATCCTCGTGCCAAATAAATTCAGTTATTTCTAATGGTTCAAATAAAAATTTATTTGCGAAATTAGCTAATTTTTCTTTCGTTACAATCTGAATAATTGCACTAAGTACTTGTGAAGCTCCAGAGTCATAAATCATTTTTCCCCCCGGACTATTGACCATTTCTTTCTCTAAAACGTATTGTACCCAGTCTTTACTATTAATCATCGGTACAGGTCTACCACCCCATTCTCCCCATTCTTGCCAGTCATACCCTGCTGTCATTGTTAGAAAATGTTCAATTGTGAGCTCCTTTTTGTTTGGTTCTATATTTGGGAAGAATTCTGAAATTGGTGTCTTTACACTTTCAATAAATCCTTTATCAATTGCAATTCCTAATAGCATAGATAAAACACTCTTAGTCACTGAATTAACCTTAAATAATTTAGTTTCACTTTTCGTATTTTTATAATATTTATACTTAATTTCACCATATTGATAGATGATGCATGTAGCGATACGCTCTTTTATTAGTTCATCTTCTAACTGTTCATAATTCATTGTATTTATTTTCAAGTTATTTCTCCTTATCGCACGCTTTCAAGTAGTTTTACTAATTTATGTATTAATCTTCCCATTAATCAAAAAAAAGCAAATAATCATTCATAAAAACAAAGCGAGCTGCAACAGCAACTCTAAATTGTTTGTCATTCGCAATATTTATCTATCTAGTATTTAATCAAACCATGTTTCTTTTAAAGGATTTTGATAGTATTCATACATTAACTCGATTTGAGCAGCGGTGTTACGGCTTAGTGAAAGTTCCGGTAATCGACCTACATCAAAAAAATCAATTCCACTCGTTTCTATACCTGTAGTAGAAATACCACCTACAATTTCACATTGGATAAATAGCTTGTAATAGTGATATAACTGAGGCGGATGAGCATGTTTGGTCATATCTAAAACTGCTAGTAGTTTCTTCGTCTCAACTTTATAGCCTGATTCCTCAAAAATTTCTTTTACGACATTTTCAGAAGCTGATAAGCCTACATCACAAAATCCACCCGGTAAAGACCACTTATTCTCACTTTTTTCTCTTACTAATAAAATTTTCCCATCTTTAAAAACGACACCTCTAACATCAACTTTAGGCGTTGGATAACCTCGTTCATTAGCGAATAATCCCTCGATTTCTTCGAATTGTAAGTTAGAGTATTGATTCAAAATATCCGCACTAATATTTCTTAATTCTTCATATCTTTCTTTATCAAAAGGATCTTTCGTAAAGGCCAATCCTGCTTGAGAAATTGCTTGGATTCGCTGTGCCCATTGTAGCCACTTTAAACTCATTGGAGCCATCCTTTCCAAAACATTTTTATTATTTTACTAAATTTCTATCTATATAATTTGTCCTAACGTTAGTTTACGCACCAGTAACTCCTGTTGACATAATAATTGCCTAAAATTAAAAAAGAAAGCTCTAAATACTAAGAACTTTCTTCTCAAATTAAATAATCGAATCTTTCATCGTCAACATAATCGGACAATGGTCACTGCCCATTATTTCGGCGTGAATTTCTGAGTTAATTAATTCAGTTTGAAGTCGATTTGAAATAATAAAATAATCAATACGCCATCCAATATTTCGCTCACGCACTTTTGCCATATAAGACCACCAAGTATATGAACCTTCTTTAGTTGGATTTAAAAATCGAAAACTATCTGTAAATCCATTCTCTAATAAAACAGACATTTTCCCACGTTCTTCTTCAGTAAAGCCCGAATTTTTACGATTAGATTTTGGATTTGCCAAATCAATTTCATTATGTGCAACATTTAAGTCTCCACATAATATGACTGGTTTTTGCTCATCAAGTTTCGTTAAATAATGTTTAAACTCATCTTCCCATTCTAATCTGATTGGTAATCTTGCCAAATCTCGTTGTGAATTAGGCGTATAAACATTTACCATATAAAATTTTTCAAACTCTAAAGTTAATACTCTTCCTTCTATATCTTCTTCTTTTCCATTAAATCCATAACTTACATTTAATGGTTGATGTTTCGTAAAAATTGCAGTTCCTGAATAACCTTTTCTAACTGCCGAATGCCAATATTGATAATAACCGTCTAACTCCAATGATATTTGATCTTCTTGGCACTTCGTTTCTTGAATACAAAAAATATCTACATTTTGTTCATTAAAATAATCTAAAAAACCTTTTTGTACACATGCTCTAATTCCATTTACATTCCATGATATTAATTTCATACATTTTTCTCCAATTTACGTTTCGGTTTTGGTTTTACTAAAGATGAACGATAGTCAAACTGATGAATTTGACCATGGTAAATTGAAGTTTTATCGTATAACTCTTCAACAGATGAGATTTCATATTTCTTCGTTAAATGTAGAAATATTTTAGCACATGCTTCTGCATCTGCTAATGCATGGTGATGGTGATCTAATAAAATACCAAACTGGTTTGACAAAGTATCTAAGGAATAACGGGATTGTTTTGGCAACACCTTTTTAGCAAGCTGAAGTGAACATAATAAATTGTTTAAAGCTGAAGGTACCCCATATCTTGATAAATTATCTTTTAATGCATAACCATCAAACGCTAAATTATGTGCTACCAGTGTTTTCCCATCAATTTTACTTTTAATTGTTTCATAAAATTCCGGGAAAAGCGGTGCATCCTGAACATCTCTTGGTCTAATTCCGTGCACAGAAATATTCATAGAATAAAATTCTTCTTCAGGATTAATAAGTGAGTAAACTTGATCAACAATTACTCCATCTTCAACAAATACAAAACCGGCTGCGCAAATGCTATGGCGATTGTAATTTGCCGTTTCAAAATCAAACGCTACAAATGAATTCATATTATTTAACTTCCTCTGTTTTTATGATAATTCTATTATAAACTTTTTTAAAAAAAGATGCATTTTTATAATAACGAAAAAAATTCACATTTTCGTCACAATTTATTGTACAATATGTAGATTAATAATCTCTTAGTCAGTAAGATTCAAAGGATGTTGATCATGAAATTTGTACAATTGATTGTTCAAATAAGTTTTTTATACTTATTATTTTTTATCGGAAATTTAATACAGCAATACTTTCATTTAATGATTCCGGGAAGCATTATTGGTATGTTTTTACTATTTGGTATACTATTTATTCCTTTTTTTAATGAAAAATGGATACAAAATGGAAGCAATTTTTTAAGTAAGCACTTAACTCTTTTATTTATTCCAGCAACAGTAGGAATCATGAGATATCCTTCCATCTTAAACTTTCATGGATTCATTTCTATTATTATTGTATTAGTCAGTACTGCAGTGGTATTTAGTACTTCAGCTTATATTAGTTCGTATCTTTCAACGAGAACCCGTAAAAAACAAACGGAAGATCTAGTGATTGGGAGGGATACGAATGAAGGACTTTAAGAGTTTGCTATTTATTCTATTAACCATTTTATGTTATATACTGGCTAAAAAAATGTACGCTAAATTTACTTATCCGTTATTAATTCCGATTGTAACCTCAACTACAGTTATTATCTTACTTCTTCTAAAACTTCATATTACTTATGAATCGTACATGCTTGGTGGTAAATGGATCAATTTGCTTTTAGGACCTGCAGTTGTTTCCTTTGCCTATCCATTATTTGAACACCGAGCAACTTTAAAGAAATATGGTATGTCTGTATTCATTAGTGTATTTGCTGGAACAGTCGTTGGATTATTATCAGGTGTCTACTTATCGTTGTGGCTCGGAGTTAAAAAAGTGATTATACTTTCTTTAGCTGCAAAATCAGTTACTACCCCACTAGCTATGGGGATTACTTCAATGATTGGTGGCATTCCGTCTTTAACTGTTGTTTATGTAATGATTGCAGGTATATCTGGTACGATGTTTGGCCCATTTATTCTATCAAAGCTTAAAATAGACCACCCAGTTTCAATTGGTCTATCATATGGTATTGCATCTCATGGTGTTGGTACTGCTAAAGCCGCAGAATACGGGAAGTTACATCAAGCAATCAGTTCAATAGCAATGACATTAAGTGCAATTTTAGCTTCTTTACTGATTCCTTTTTTAATCAAAATCATTATAAAATAAAACGAAAAAAGCCACATAAAAAATGTGGCTTTTATTGTTTTTTAGTTTACCAAGGTCTTCCACAACATGGGCCATATCCGCCCCATGGACGATAGTAACCCCACGGTCTTCCCCATCCCCAAGGACGACCCCAACCCCATGGTCTTCCCCATCCCCAAGGTCCAAATGCCGCTGCTCCAAATAAAAATGGGAAGAAGAATGGGAAAAATCTTTCATCCTCATTTTGCTGTACTTGTGGATATTGGTAATAAGGTTGCTCAATTTGATGACGATAATCATACATTTTAAATCACCTCCATACTAACTATTGTACGGAGATTAGCTCATTTAGGAGCAAGGTCAAGTATATAGGCATAAGTACAAAAATGAAATGTAACATTCTGAATTTGATATGGTATTAATTTACTTAAAGCATGCTTTAGAAACCCCAGCTAGTAAATATATCCCAATATTCGAACCTTTCAATACAAATTCCTAATTTAAATGTAGATTCAACTACTACAAAATCAAAATCACCCTTATAATACCCGCTAAAGTTAACAATCCACTTAATATCACTAAAAATATCTTTTAACCTTAAACTGATTGCTCCTGTTTCACGATAATTGAAATGAAATATAATTACTACCATTTCTAGTAGATGTGTGGGAATTTTCTTATATAACAATTCAAGTTCCTTAACTGCTTTAGGGTAACTATGTTTAAACTTAAATTCTTCTTTATTTTCACCTAACATTTCTATTTCGTTGTAAAAATTAATAAGTAATTTTCTAGAAAATTGAGGATCTACAAAAGAACTAAATGTTAGATGAATGTCTTTAGATATATATTCTTTAATTATGTTATTTCTGTTATTTTTCATTTGAAGTAATTTAATCTTTTCTTTACGCTCATCAAGATCCACTTAAATATTCTCCTCTCATTAATGAATATATTAGTTCTATTTTAACAAAAAGTTATATCGCACAAATAGTATGTATCCTTTTTGTCAAATAAGAATTTTATAAATACCACAACAAAAATAGAGATGCAAATTGCATCTCCAAATTATACTTTATTGATTGTTTCACCACTGAACCGAATTTTATTAATCCTAGTCTATATTAATTTATACATCTCATATTGAGCTATTTTTTCTCTCTTAAATTCTAATTTATTCATAAAACCTTCTAAGCTATTATTATTTGGGATTGATGTTGAAATCGCTTTTAAATTTAGTTCAGTAGATGCATATTGTAATAAGTTAGTTGCTATTTTTTGATGGCGGTATGCTTTATCTACCATTAGAAAGCTTATTCTACCATTTGCATTTATAGCCAATGCTCCTATGTTTTCATTGTTAACTTTAGCTAAATAGTAACTAAAATTAGTTAGTTTTTCTAAATAATCAATATCATTTTGCCAGTTTATATGGTAATCCCATTTATTAAAGGTTTCCTTAAAATGATGAAAATCGACTTTATTGATCTCTGCATTTGCTTGGCTTTGTAATTGTTGCAAGTTAGTTAAATCAGTTTTTGAGAAATAAGAAAGATCATAGATTTTTTCATAGCCTAGTTTTTTATAGAAATTAATCGCGCGGTCATTTCCAACGATTACTTCAAGGAAAAGTTGTTTACATCCATTTTTCTCTGCTTCTTCTTTGTGAAGTTCAAATAACTTCTGACTGACACCTACTCCTCTATAATCTGGACTAATTGCCAATGTTCCGCATCGCATTGTTTTAATATTTTCATAGGTTTTAATACCACCTAATATAACTCCAACTGCTTCATTTTCATGAATCGCTACAAACGAGTGCTCAAGTTTGTTCCCTTCTGCTCCGAAAAACACATTAACAAATTGTTCCTTTGAGTACTCAAATTTAACCATGTAATCTGAAAAACCAATTGAAAATGCTTGAAATGCTAAATCAATATCCACTTCGCTACATCTGAAAAAATTTATTTTCTCTAGTTCTATACTATTTTTCAAATTTGTTTCCATACAATCACGTCCTTTGTCTATTATTATTTAGAAACCATGATTTCATTTTCAGTATTTTGAATAGAATCATAGTTAAAATTGATTTTTCTCTTAATTAGTAAGTAACCGATTACAGACATAATCATTATGATTAAGCTTCCATGAAACAACCAGACTAGATGTGGCATCGTTATAAATGATAATAATGGTGATGCCGCTACAAAACCAATTGTAAAACCTACTCTATTTAATAAATTGGCTACACCGAAGATTCTTCCTCTTATTGAATTTTCAGTTTTTTGAATCATTGTTGAAAAGTAAGTTCCGGCTGCATTATCAAAAAAGCCTGTGAAAAATGCAAATAAGAATACAATCCATAAAATTTGATTAGATAAAAATAAAATGAATCCTAATGATGTTAATACTGATGCTCCGTAATACATAAATAAATAATGTTGCTTTAACCACGAAACCTTTGGAATCAACCAAGTCGAAATGATTCCTCCAATACCCCAGGTTCCCCAAATTAATCCTTGATAAAATGTTGCATGTTCTGAACTTATTTTTTCTGCTAAAATAGGTACTCCAACATTATGAGAACTGGCTGAAAATGTTTGAAACAAAAAGACAATGAACACTAATAATAATAGTGGTTTGACCAGTACGTAAGTTTTCACTTCTTTTAAATCGTCAATCAACTGTCGCCAATGTTTATTTCCATTATTTTTAACTGTATTTTCCCATTTATAAAAGATTAAAACAAAAGCTGACATGAAATATGAAATTGCATCAATTCCAATAATCACTCGATAATTTACTACTGTTGATAAGAAAGCTGATCCTAAAAATCCAATAACCATACTAATTGCAGCAAGCCGAGAAATAAATGCATTAATTTTCAAAATATTTTCTTCACCAAATATCTGTGGTAAATCAGCACTAAAGCTGACTGAAAAAAAGCTTCCCAATGCACCTATAACAAATGCTGCAATTGCAATCATAGTAGGCGAAGGGAAAATACATAAAAATAAGATACTAATACCTCTAGTAATATCACTAAATATCATTAGCTTTCTTCGATTATATCGATCTGCAATTACGCCAGAGAATAAACTTGTTAAAATCCCTCCACAAACACGGAGTGCTAGAACTGCTGCTAGCCATGTTGTGCTTTTCGTCATCGAATAGATTACTGCATTCATGATAACCAATTCCATCATACTACCTATATCTGAGAATGCTTTTGTATATAAAAAGTAAACCTTCTTTCCCACAATAATCCCTTCAATCTACCAAAATTATAAAACAAATCACTTTAGCAAAACATAGATAAGTAAATTAGTCTAATTTGAACTGAATTCATTGTTATTCCTCCTTTCAATTCAAAACTGACTATTAAGTTTATTTTATTCTATGAATAGTGTATGTTGTTTGCTTTATTTTTAACATATAAAATTTCAGAATTTTTTTAGGTAGGAAAGTATTGACCTTCACTACCTAAAATTTATTTACTAATTAAAATATAAGACATAATCATTTCTTCAATTGTTTTAAATTGCGCCTTGTAAATTTCATCATCTTCTACAACCGAATAATGTAAACAGATGCCATCAATATTAGCCCAAAACAAGCTTGAAATAATATCAGGATCGATATTATTCTTAAATTCACCTTCTGCTATTCCTTGTTTAATAATTTCACTTAAAAATAAGCGATATTGATTTTTATATCTTTCAATCATGATCGCTTGTAAGTTTTCATGCCTAGCCGAATTAATCCAAAACTCCAATTGTACTCTAATCATATTACGCCATATTTCCGTTAAAGTAATTTCAATATACATTTGAAATAGCTCTTTCAACTTATCTTTTGGTGAACTAATATTTTGAAATCGTTGATTAATTTTTTCAAATGTTTGAACTGTTCTTTCTTGCATTAAAGTCAAATACAGCTCTTCCTTACTTTTAAAATAATTATAAATTAACCCTTTACTCGTTTTTGAATATGCAACAATATCATCCATGGTTGTCGTATGATATCCTTTTTCTCCAAAACATTTTAAAGCACTTTCAAGAAGACTCTCTCTTTTGCGTTCTTTATAATCATCTGAGACTTTTGGCATTGAACACATTCCTTTACTCTTTAAATATATTTAAACTGACTATTTAGTTTAGTTTATCAACTAAATTATGGAATTTCAATAAAATATTCAAAATAATCACACGATTATTTTCAAATGAAAAAAAGTGACTAATAGTCGTTAGACCTAGTCACTTTATGCAGACATGATTAGTTTTGTTCAAGCTTTGCTTTAACAGAAGCTAATTTACCTTCCATTGTGCTCTTCTTGTCACGGCGATCATCGATTCGAATTGTTGTCGCAACTCTTGAAATTCCATTTGCAAATGGTACTTCATGCATTTCTTGAACAACTTTTAATAATAATGGTAATTCACCTTCAATAATTGTATTCATAGGAGTAAGTTGGTATTTAACTTCACTTTCATACTTTTCTAAAACTTTATGTATATTAGCTACATATGCACTCACACTAGGTGTTTCAGTGCCAATTGGTACGATTGAAACATCAATAATTGCCATTTTTTAATTTGCCCCTTTTATCATCAATTTCTTACATGTTATATCCTACCATGTTTATGAAAAAAATGAAAAATTTAACCATTTAATGATTGGCTAGTTTTAGATATGATTAATAACCTTTGTCAATTTTAACTTTATTTCTTAGTTGTTCATTATTTTCTAATTTTGAAAGAGTGTCCACAAAACACTTAACTCCATCATTTGGTAAAGTAACCGCTGAAATATGCGGTGTTATTTTAACATTAGACATTTGCCATAATTCTGAATCCGCTGGAAGTGGCTCAACCGCAAAAACGTCTAAAATAGCTTTTCTTATTTTTCCACTTTTCAAAGCTTCTTTTAAAGAATCTTCACATACAGTTGCTCCTCTACCCACATTTATAAAACCTGCATTATTCAAATTTTTAAACGTATCCATATTTAGTATATTTTTCGTTTCATTTGTTGATGGAAGAACACTGATAATCCAATCCGCATTGTCTAAAATTGTGGATGCTTCACCGAATGGTACTATTTTTTCGAAATACGGCTTTTCGTTTCCACTCATCGAGACACCAAACACCTTTATGCCTAAGTTTGATAAAACTTTTGCGATATATCCACCGATTTCACCTGTACCATAAATGACTACTTTTTGATCTTCTAATGATTTCGGTATGTGAAATTCCCACTTATTTTCAGACTGTAAACTTGAAAATTGTTCGTGCAATTGTGAATCCTGGAGTATGTAACTTAAACAATATTGGCTCATCTTTGGACCAAAAACGTCAATTGTTCTTGTTAAGAGCACATCATTTTTCCAGTTTATTTTCATAAAACTATCAACACCTGCAGCTAATGAATGTACCCATTTGATGTTTCCAAACTCAAAATTTGGCGTCGGACGAAATCCAACATATGTATCAGCCCACTCATAATCCTCTTTCGTTACTTCATCTTCCGGTAAAAAACGAAATTCCTTTGTTAGATTGTATGAATCAATAATGTCTTTAAGCTTATGTTGGATTCGACTAGTTACTAATATTTTTTGACTGTTCATCGTTCTCTACTCCTTTATATTTGCTACCTAAATTTTAACATAATATTTCGAAAACAATAAAAAGAAAGACTTTAGAAATTTACTATTACAATGAGGGTGACCTATAAGTCTATCATTTGGGAATCAAATTTGAGAAATTGAAAATTAAAATGCGGAGGACTCATCTGCAAAAAAGGTTGTGAGTCGTGCAAATAAGTGTGTTAGAACAGCAATTAAGTAGTTGATGATCGCAAACAAATATGGATTCGTTGCAATTAAAACATCAATAAGTGCAAATAATCGGATGAAATACCCCTATCGGTAATAATATTAAACCTAAATGTAGATTCTTTTCAAATGCCAAACTAGCAAACTAGCTATAATTTTTTTAAAAATGCATAAAAACATGATAAAAATCAATTACTTTTCTATAAAAATGATTGATAAATAAACTTCATATTAAAAAACGCCGAAATATACACTCTAGGTATCTCCGGCGTATTCAGTTTACTTTCTACCTTATAATACTTTACTTAAAAAGCTTTTCGTACGTTCATGCTTTGGAAAGTCAAATATTTGACCTGGATCGTTTTCTTCTACAACATATCCTTGATCCATAAAAATTACGCGATCACCAACTTCTCGTGCAAAGCCCATTTCGTGCGTAACAATGACCATTGTCATTCCTTCTCTAGCTAATTGCTTCATAACTTCTAATACTTCACCGACCATTTCAGGGTCAAGGGCAGAAGTTGGTTCGTCAAACAACATAATTTTAGGTTCCATCGCCAGCGCTCTCGCAATTGCTACACGTTGCTTTTGACCACCAGATAGAGAGTCAGGATACACATTTGCTTTATCTGACAGTCCGACTTTTTTTAGTAGTTCTAATGCTCTTGTTCTAGCGATATCATTCGGTTTATTTCTAACCTTTTTAGGAGCTAGAGTAATATTTTCTAAAACTGTTAAATGTGGGAATAAATTAAAATGTTGAAATACCATGCCTACTTCAGTACGAACTTTATTTATATTAGTCTTTTTATCTGTAATATCGACATTCTCGATAAATACTTTTCCCGCAGTAATTGTTTCTAACATATTTAAACATCGAAGAAAAGTTGATTTTCCCGAACCAGAAGGACCAATCACAACGCATACTTCGCGTGGTTGAATTGTAATGTTGATATCCTTTAATACTTCAAGCGAACCAAATGATTTTTTTAGTTTTTCTACTTTAATCATCCTGTTGTCAACCTTCTTTCGATACGATTTAATACAAAGCTTAATGACAATGTCAGTACTAGATAGATAGCAGCGGCTGAAAAGTAAGGCTCCCAAACTTTATAATATTGCCCTTGCATAGCTCTACTCCAATACATAATTTCAGGTGCTGCAATGATGGCTGCTATTGAAGATTCTTTAATTAATACGATAAATTCATTTCCAAGCGGAGGAATCATACGTTTTACAGCTTGAGGCAAAATAACATTTCTCATTGCTTGTCCATGTGTCATTCCAAGCGAGCGTGAAGCCTCCATTTGCCCTTTATCAATTGATTGAATTCCAGCGCGGAAAATTTCAGCAATATACGCTGCTGCATTTAATGAAAGTGCGATGATTGAAGCTGCAATCGCATTTGTCTCACCTATGAAATACGGAACTACACCGAAATGTATAAGCAAAATTTGTACAAATAAGGGTGTTCCTCTAAAGAAATTGATATACCATTTAAATGGAAGTGCTAACCATTTATTTTTTAGCATTTTACCTAATCCAATAAATAATCCAATTATTGTACCAAAGAAGATCCCTGCAAAAGATAAACCAATTGTTAATGCAGTTCCTTTAAGGAAAAACGGTATGTACTCTTTTATAATGCCAAAATCAAATCCCATTTCTTTTCCCCCATTTAGATAAAATTGCGTAACACAAATTTTGCGTTACGCAATTTTTAATTTACTATTTATTTTCTTCTGCTTTTAATGTCGCAAGATCTGGCTCTGAACCGAAATGCTTTTTATAAATTTCTTCATAAGTTCCATTGTTTACGACTTCCTTAATCGCTTTATCTAGTTTACCTTTTAATTTACTTCCATCCTGAAGTAATAAGCCATAGTATTCAGGTTCAAAACTATTTTTATCATCAATAACTACTAACTTTTTATCAGGGTTATTTTTTGCATAAGCTTCAAGTACCCCATTATCAGCAACTACAGCATCAGCTCCGTGGTTAAGAAGTTCTAAAATTGCTAAATTGTTATTTTCGAATTTTTTTAGATTTTTATTGTTCTTTCCAAATATTTTTTCAACTGCTGCTTGGCCTGTTGTACCATTTTGTACTGCAACAACTTTCCCTTTTAAATCTGCAGCTGATTTAATACTACTACCTTCAGTAACTAAGATTTTATTAATTGAAAGAAAATATGGAGTCGTAAAATCATATGTTTTCTCACGATCTGCGTCAATTGAGATTGAAGACATGCCAATGTCTGCAGTCTTTCCACCAATTTCAGCAAATAAAGGATCCCAACCCGTATTAACAATTTTTATTTTCAATCCAGCCTCTTTAGCTACGGCATTCGTAAAATCAACATCAAAACCAACTATTTTACCATTTTCAAGATATTCAAATGGTGCATATGCAGCATCAGTAACAACTCTTAATGGTTTGTCCGCTGATCCAGTCGTTTTGGCATCCTTTCCACATCCCGTTAAAGTAAGAACTGTTGTAACTGCAAGTGCAAACGATAGTGTCTTAAACTTTTTCATTTAAATACCCCCAATTAGTTTAAATATGTAATTTAGCTTTCGATTAGGTTGAATATATAGAAAATTTAATATATTTAGATTTTTTA
>NZ_JBHJTJ010000029.1:0-60722 GCF_042267765.1 Gottfriedia sp. NPDC056225
GAATAATAGTGTATTTTTCTACTATTAACCTATCTAATATGTAATAATATATAACAAAGATATTCTATTTACTTAAGATGAAAAAATAAATGAATTTATACTATAAATACAATAAATTTTGTATAATTGATAATGAGGTGATTTCTATGTTAGTAAAATCAAATCTACTTATTTCAAACTCAACTGATTTATTAGATGTAAATCAGAACGATTTTAGAGTAATAGAGTATTTAATAGATGAAACATACTTTCCTGAGCTATTACAAAGGAAGTTTGAAAATGAAAAAAATCATCGTATGATCTATGACGCTTTCACTGATTTAGAAATGATTTACTATTTTGTTCATCAAATAAAAGATATTCAAAAATCAAAGCAGCGAAAAGAAAGTACAAAAATAGAGTACATAAGAGAATTATTACAGTTTTATCGTTACTTATTAAAAAGTGAAGAATTTTTACGTAAAGACGTTGATTCATATATAGAGGAATCATTACTGAAAAATTTAAAACAGAGACATATCGAATCATATCAGCAATGGTTATCGAATTATCAATATGGTTCAAAGATGCAACAGTATCGAGTCACTACTCTCTCAAGGAAACTTGTCATATTAAAAAGTTTCTTTAAATTTTTATTTGATTCCAATTATGTTCAGGTTCCTCTATTTACAAGAATTTTGAACGCAAAAATAACAAAAGATGACTTACCAAATCGAGATTTAGAAGAAAGTGAAGTAAAATCATTACTGAATTTTTATAGAGGAAATATTTTAATCACTACTTTAATTAAATTACTGGCTACAACTGGTATGCGAATTCGTGAGTTAGCTGAGGCAAACTGGGGAAATGTTTCAAAGGATACAAATGGATACTGGCTCGAAATTGTCGGTAAAGGAAATAAAAAACGTGAAGTTAAACTACTAAATCATGTATTTATTGATTTATGTAAACTAAGGAGTCGACGTGGTTTTACAAATAGCATTTCAAAAACTGATATAAACCCATTTTTTCCAAACAAGCTAAATAAACATTATTCCTTCAAATATTTATCTAAGTATGTAATCGAAATTATAAAAGCCTCCGAATTGCAGTTTGTTTTAGATCATAATCGAACGAATAATATTAGTCCCCACTTCTTTCGACATCACTATGCATGTCGATCAATTGAAAAAGGTGCGAGCATTTATCAAGTAAGTCGAAGCTTAGGTCATGAAAGTATTCAAACTACAGAAATTTATTTAGCAAAAATGATGAATCGATCTCAGCATGCTAGTAATGTTTGGGATGATGAAGAGTATTAAATATAACCCCATTTTTTTAATGGGGTTATATTTAAACTTTTAGTTAACATAATAAAATTATATCAAACAATATTGAGCTAAATAGAAAAACAGACCCTTGGTCGAGTCTGTTCACTGGTCTAAATTTATTTGTGAGTCATCTATAATTAATACTCTCATTTCGATTATAAATTCTTCCTTTTGATGCGGAGAATAGTTATTATGTATTAATGACTCATAAATATTACTGTTAACGGTTATTTTATGATGCTCAATATATGTAATTAGTTTTTGTAAATTAGTAAAATAATCATTTGGCGTTAAACTTTTATACGTAATGCATATATAATTGCCTTCTGGAATTTTTGCAACTTCGGTATCTGGTAATAGTAATGTAGTTTGTTTTTTCGTTAAAACAGGTGTGAATAAATATTGATAAGATACTTCATTAACATGTTTATACGATTTATAAGGGTAAATTGCACCATAACCATTATTTCTAAATCCTTCTGTCGATGCAGCAAATTTTTTTAATTTACTATAAGAAGCATTTAAGATATTTTTAGGATCGATTCCATCTGCTTTTGTTTGAATGATCTGTATTTCTTCTTCATACGAAAAAAATACTTCTCCAAATTGAGGATACTGCTTCTGCCTCTGTATTCCTCTTTTAGCATTTGCTATGATTTTTTCAATTTCTGTTAAAGAATCAATTTTATCTTTTACGATGTTTTCTTGCTCCGTTAAAAAAGCATAAAACTCATCTCTCTCTAATCCTTGCACTTTTTTCATATCTTCTAAAGGAGTGCCAATATATTTAAGTGATTTGATTAAGTCAAGTAGATGGATTTGTGAGTCTTTATAATATCGATAATTAGTATCTGGATCGACATAGGCTGGTTTAAACAAGTTTATTTTGTCATAATATCGAAGTGCTTTTATTGAAATATTTACTAATTTTGAGACTTCACCTATTGTATAAAGTGTTTCTTTCACTTGATCACTCCTTATGTAGTATTTTTTTAAAGAAGCGTATTCTTTATTCGTTCTCAAAGAATACGCCTTTGCTTATTGATGATGTTCGATAACCCGGCATTTTCCAAGCAATTGTTAACCCAACACCGCTCGCAAGTAATACTGTTGCAAAATAGAATGGATAGTTTAAGTCAATATCAAATAGAATTCCACCAATTATAGGCCCTATTACATTCCCTATACTAGTAAACATTGAATTCATTCCGCCAACAAAACCTTGTTCATTTCCTGCAATTTTAGATAAATATGTTGTTACAGCAGGACGCATTAAATCAAAGCCTAAAAATACGGTAATTGTAACAAGTAAAATTGTAAAGTATGAATTCACAACTGTCATTAAAAACACTAGTATTGTAGAAAGAATTAAACTATATCGTATTAGGCCAATTTCACCAATCCATTTTGTTAAACGATCAAATAATGCGATTTGTGCAATTGCACCGATAATGCCTCCGCCTGTAATCATGATTGCAATATCCTTAGGTGTAAATCCAAATTTATGGTTAGTAAATAAAGAAAATAATGATTCGAAAGCTGATAAGCCAAATTGAGAAATTAATAAAACCATAAACGATATAAAATACATCGGAGCAAAAATTCGTTTAAAACCAGGTTTTTGTCCTTTAACCTCGATATTTTCTTGGTTACGTTCTGGTTCTGGAAGTATAGTAATAGATAATACACCTGCCAATATTGCTAATCCTGCCGCAAAGAAAAATGGTATGCGAGTACCAAACTCTGCTAAAAAACCTCCAATACCAGGACCAACAATAAAGCCCGTAGAAATGGCAGCCGACATATAGCCTAGTGCTTTTGCCCTTGTTTCAACTGTTGTAACATCAGCTATAAATGCAGTTACTGCTGGCATAATGAATGCGGCACTTATGCCTCCTAGCATACGTGAGATAAATAGAACTTCAACTGTTTTTCCCATACCAAATAAAAATTCTGAAAAACTAAAAATTATTAGTCCGATGATTATCATTCGTTTACGTCCGAACTGGTCTACCCAGCGTCCTGCAATTGGTGAAAAAAGCAATTGTGTTACAGCAAACGCCGCTACCATATAACCAACAATTGTACCGGATATATTTAACTCATTCATAATCGAAGGTGTGACTGGTACTACTAATCCTATCCCTAAGAAAATAATGAATAAATTCATTAAAACTAAAATCAACATTATGTTTTGTTTTTTCATTTTGTTCAACTCCCATTAAATACTCTACAAAACATAATGTAAAGCCTCCTCTGAGGGGAGAGTCAAACAAATATTAATCGAATTTTATTGTTTTAATTATGAATCCGTTTTCTTTTAAAAACTTTTCATGAAATATAAAAAGAGCTCCTTTTTGGGAAGCTCACAATTGTATTTTACATTCAACTAGTTTTAATAAAATTTTCAAGCATTCCGAGTTTTTCGAAACGAATTTAAAATGCTCGAAGTAACAAAACCAAGCACAAGCGCAAGCGATAAGTGCTGGTAAAGTCCAACGTTATCAGCTGCTCCCATATGATGCCATATATCGTTTGGTAGTGATTTCCATATAAACCAAA
Organism: Gottfriedia sp. NPDC056225; assembly: GCF_042267765.1. NCBI lineage: Bacteria > Bacillati > Bacillota > Bacilli > Caryophanales > Bacillaceae > Gottfriedia > Gottfriedia sp. NPDC056225. The sequence goes on from NZ_JBHJTJ010000029.1 coordinate 3,873, forward strand.
GAACTGTTGTTACGACTAATATAATTGTTGAAATTGTCTTTCGTTTCCCAAACGATGAAATAAGAAACATCATTAATGTTAAACCCAGGATCGGTGTACTTCCGAAAAACCATTGAAGTATATGAAAATCAATATGTTCCATTCATATCCCTCCTCATTTAAGTGTATGAGGAGATTTTGATAAAAAGAAATGAAGTTGAAAAAATAGAATGTTATTATTCTGATGAACATCTACTATAAAAAAATAAATAGTAAGTCTTAATAGTTTGACAATTAATTTCCAAGAATATCAGCGTAGTTGTGGGTATCCACTTCAGCCTGAAATGAAATGAGTATGTTATTAACAGCTACATGCTTATTTTTTCATATTTATGTTATTTTACTATCATGTGAACATTTCAAATTGATCTTAATTTAATTTTTCAATATTGAATAGGTATTATTTAAACACACTAAGGCAAGGGCCAAATGGCCTTGCCTTAGTTGTAGACAAAAATCTACTTAACAATTACTTTTCCTACCATTCCAACATTAGAATGGTACTTACATGTTAGGTCATATGTATTGGCTTGTTTTGGTAATACAGAAATAGTCGTTTCTTTTCCTGGTTGAACTTCTACATCAATATTAAGCATTTTCACTGTAAACGTGTGAGGATTAACTCCTTTATTTTTTAATAATAAAGTAGATTTTGTTCCATTCGGAATTGTAATGTTTTTTGGATTAAAGTAATTATCGTCCAACTCTACAACCATTACCGGTGCTCGATTATCACTTTGTGTAACCGCTGATTCTGCAAAAACTTTTATATTACTTGGTTTTGCCATCAATAAAAATGGAACAAAAGAAATAAGTAATACAGTTAGCCATTTTTTTGTTTTCACAAACAATCCCTCCTTTCCTATGCACTATTATTTTCCAATTATTGTATTATTATTAATTCAGATTAAATAAAAAAACTGCCTCCTTATTAGAAAACAGTTTGTTCCTTAAATTATTGATTATCTTCCCACTTCGCTAGTTCTTCTCGAACGATTGGTGCAACTTCATTTCCTAATAGCTCGATTGCTTTCATTACATCTGCATGTGGCATTGAACCAACCGGTACGTGTAGCATGAAACGTGTGATACCTACGTTTTTTCGAAGGTAGATGATCTTTTGTGCTACAAATTCAGGATCTCCAACATATAGTGCACCTTCCAAACTTCTTGCGGCATCGAAGGCTGATCGATCATAAAGCCCCCATCCTCTTTCCTTTCCAAGCTTATTCATTGCTTGCTGTGTTGATGGGAAAAATTTATCAGCTGCCGTGATTCTATCCTCAGCGATGAATCCATGCGAATGTGATGCAATCTGTAATTTATTTAAATCGTGACCAGCATGAGCTGCAGCCTTTTTGTATAATTCCACTAATGGAGCGAATTGAACAGGTCGTCCACCAATAATAGCAAGTACTAGAGGAAGTCCCAATAGTCCCGCACGAACGACCGATTCACTATTTCCACCACTTCCTATCCAAATAGGCAATGAATCTTGTACAGGACGGGGATATACACCGATATTATTTATCGATGGTCGATGTTTTCCATTCCAAGTTACGAATTCAGATTTTTGTAATGTTAATAATAGATCTAACTTTTCTTCAAAAAGTTCATCATAATCATTTAAATTATAGCCAAATAAAGGGAAAGATTCGATGAATGAACCTCGTCCCGCCATTATTTCAGCTCTTCCATTCGAAATGCCATCAAGTGTAGCAAAATCTTGAAATACTCGTACTGGATCTGCCGAAGAAAGTACAGTTACTGCACTTGTTAATCGAATGCGTTTTGTTTGTGATGCAGCTGCAGCTAAAACAATAGCAGGAGATGATGCAGCATAATCCTGACGATTATGTTCTCCAACACCAAATACATCTAATCCCACTTGATCTGCAAGTATGATTTCCTCAACGACTTCCCGTAATCGTTCTGCATGACTTATTGTTTCACCAGATTTAACGTCTGGTGTAGTTTCTACAAATGTACTGATTCCTATTTCCATTAATCTACTCCTCCAAAGCTTTAAAAATAGATGCAAATATTGACTTATATACTACCTTTTGCAACAAAAATTACTTTAGTTTTAATATACCTCAAATTCGAGATAAATTCTAATATTGGATTCCAATAGCTAAATTAAAGCAGAGTTGATAATCTATTGGGCCAAAACAATACATTTTCTGAATATTTCGAGTATAATAGAGTATTAGAATTTATCACGATTCCAACAGTGAGAAAGGAAGTTTAATGATGAGTCAGACAAAACTAACTGAAATAACAGTAGATGGATCCTTTAACAGACAAATAAATCGTTTTTCAACACCTTTTGGGAATAAGCCTGAAGAACTTCCTATAGAAGCTAATCGATATCGACTCATTTGGTCGGCAGCTTGTCCATGGGCACATCGTTCTGTTATTGTTCGAAAAGTCTTAGGTTTAGAAACTACTATTAGTTTAGGAACTGTAAGCCCCATGCGTCCAAGACTAGATCGTGTAGATTGGGAATTTTCGTTAGATGAAAATAGAGTAGATCCTATCTTAAAGACTCGTTATATGAGTGAAATTTATATTAATTCAGATCCAAACTATTCCGGTCGACCAACTGTCCCAGCAATTATCGATAGTAAATCAGGTAAAGTAGTTAATAACGATTATTTTAAACTAACAAACTATTTTGAAACGGTTTGGAAACCATTTCATAAGAAAAACGCACCAGACTTATATCCAGTTTCGATCCGTCAAGAAATCGACGCACTTAATGAAATTATTTTTACTGATGTAAACAACGGTGTATACAAATGTGGATTTGCACAATCACAAAAATCATATGAAGAAGCTTATGAAAAGTTATTCAATAGATTAGATGAGCTAGAGCAACGATTATCCAAACAACGATTCTTATTTGGTGATAAAATTACCGATTCGGATGTGAGACTCTATACAACACTTGTCAGATTTGATGCTGCCTACTTTTCTGCTTTTAATACAAATCGCAATTTAATTCGGGAATTTAAAAATTTATGGGGATATGTACGTGATTTGTATCAAACTTCAGGATTTGGTGACACGACTGATTTCGATGCGATTAAAAGACATTATCACTTATCTATTACAATTTCAACAGATAAGGAAGAACCAAAAGTTTTACCAAAGGGTCCTGAGCTTTCTTTATGGAATTCTCCACATAATCGAGAAAATTTAAGTGGACAAAAAGAGAAGTTCCTTATACATTAATTCAGAGGAGATGAGATGAAATAATGGTAAATATAGTAATTCAAAATGCAAAAAAAGAGATGTACCCATCCATTCGCCAACAAAGAATTGACGCTTATAATGAATATGCAAATGTTCTTCCTGTTGATCATTGGAACGCCTTAAAAAATTCAATTTCTTCAAAAGTTGATGAACAAGAAGGAGTCGAATTAATCGTTGCTACTATTCTAGGAAAAATTGCCGGAAGTGTTGCTTTATTTCCAGCAAAAACAAATGCCTATGAAGGATATGTTGAAGAACTTGATTATCCTGAAATACGTATGCTTGCTGTAGACTCAACTTGCCGTAGTCAAGGAGTTGCAAATGCGCTTATTTCAGAATGTATAAATCGTTCAAAAGAAAAAGGTTTCGATGCGATTGGCTTACATACTGGGGAATTTATGAAAAATGCAATTAGTTTATACGAAGGAATTGGTTTTAAAAGATTGCCAAAATTTGATTTCCAGTCAGCTGATGACGGTATTAACGTTAGAGCTTACCAATTGAAATTTAGATTAGAGGACTAAATTGTATATATAGGGCTATCTATCGTTTAGGCTTAAGATAAGATTCGCTTTCAATTTGTTTTGTTCATTTAATCATTTCAAATTAGTAATAAAAAGTACTTCTATCTAATCAAAGAAGTACTTTTTTTATTTTTAAATCATCTATACTTATCACCGTTGCAATGCTTAATCTGCAAAAAACACAGGCTAGAGTTATTTTCATAGGGTTTTTAATTTATTATCAATATGATCACCTGACAACAATCCGTTCAAATTCTATAACTATAAATGTTATAATTACTATTTCATTTGTTTCTATAACTGATACTTCTACATCCTTAATTTCAAATTTATTAAGGATACATTGAAATATTGCGTTCTATAGTAATTTTGTAATAATAAAACATAGTGTTATTTCAAGTAAGTTTTGCAGAACTTACTTTTTATTTTTTATAAAAGATATAAAAAAGGAAATAGCTCAATGTAACTAACACGAATAAAACATTTACAAATTTCCATTATAAAACTATTAGTTGGATTTAATCATCCGAATCCCAATCACTCTCATATGGATTTGCAAATAATTCTATTTCAATTGATGCTTCGATTTTTGAACAAAAATTAATGACATCTTGGTCATACCAAATGGCTGGACAACATCCATTTTCAATAATTGGAACTTGCATCAGAACAAATTCACATTCATATATTCTTTTAATCGCAATTAATTCATTTATTTTGCTTAAAAGAGACCCAATTATTTCCTTAGCTTGTTTATTTGCATCTAGTGTCTCAATGTAATTTGTGCTCAATTTCCAACTTGTATATGTTCTATACCGCCTTTTTATTGGGATTATTTTACGTTTTCTTGTTGTTATAATCTCTTCACCTTTACTATAAGAATTAGTTGGATTAATCTCTAACAATTTAGTTACATATTCTATTGGAAAGTTATCGCCTTTAATTTCAAAATATGTCATTACACTTGTATGATGCATATTTCGCTCCTCTATGTTATTTAACTCTAGTATACTTTTAAATTGGCACTTGAACTACTCACCACTTAATACCCCTACAGGTTGTTTGAAGTGGGAGTTTCTTGGGAACAGAGCATACTTGCTAGTGTATTTTTTGCCAGCAGTGGTTTCTCTTATTTACCAATCTACCCCCGTAGATTCCTACGGTTCTATGATTATTTATGCCAGAGCTAATGTTCGTAAGCCTTCAGCTAGAATGTTTTTACTGGCATTTATGTCTCTATCGTGATGTTCATGACAAATAGGACAGGTCCAACTTCTGATTTCAAGAGGTTTCTTGCCACTTTGGTGCCCACAATCGGAACAAATTTGACTGGATGGAAACCATTTACTTACTTTTATGATTGTTTTACCGTACCATGTAGCTTTGTATTCTAATTTCGTTACAAAAGCAGACCATGATACATAAGAAATTGACCTGGCTAATTTATGATTACGTAACATTCCTTTCGTATTCAGGTTTTCGATACAGATAATATCGTGGTTTTTGATAATTTCTGTATTCAACTTGTTAAGAAAATCGTCTCGTTGATTCATTACTCTTTCGTGTAATCTAGCAATTTTTCGTTTTTGTTTCTGATAGTTTTTTGCATCAAGAAGGTTAAACCCATTTTTTTTAGCTATTAACGCACGTCTTGAAAGTTTTCGCTGTTCGCGTTTTAGTTTCTTTCCCATTTTGGAAGTGAATTTATTGTTATCAATTTTGCGACCGTCAGAAAAAATTGCAAAATCAGTGTTGCCTAAGTCTATACCAATAGATGATTCAGTTTTCTTCAGTGATTGTACTTCTACTTCTACAAGAATGGATACAAAGTATTTACCACTTGGGTTTCGTCTAACGGTAGCATTAAGAATCCGTCCATCCACTTCACGACTTTTGGCAAAGCGAACAAGACCAAGTTTGGGCAATTTTATCTTGTTACCTACAATGGCAATATTTTCATTTGTATGCTTAGTTGTATAGGATTGTACATTGTTCTTTTTGGACTTGAAACATGGAGCATGATTTTGCTTGTTGAAAAAACGACTAAACTCTTCAGCAAGATTTTTGAGGGAGGACTGCAAGGATATGCTGTCCACTTCGTTCAGCCAGACTAGTTCTTTTTTTAGTTGCGTCAGCTCGGCAGAGCAAGTATTGTAAGTTAATCCTTGACCAGTTTCCTTGTATGCATCGTTCCATTTAGTTAAAAAAAGGTTGAAAACAAATCGAGAACAGCCAATAGTCTTTGCAATTAAGGTTTCTTGTTCCTTATTAGGATAGATCCGAAACTTATAGGCTTTGTTTATCACCACTGTTCTCACCTCGTTTTTTTCTTGTTATATTCTATATTTTACAAAATATTTAGGCTAAAGCCAACCGACATTTATCTCCACCTACCCACTGGGTTTTGCCCTTTACGTTCCTTGAGGAAAGGGTCTTCTGTCGGAAAAAGATAAAAAGATAATCATTAGTCTTTTTAGTGCAAAATAATAAAAGGACTGGTATGAATATAGCCAAATTTGATTAAGACACTATTTTGAAAAATCCACGTGGAAGCTGGCCCTCAAATAAGTAAAAAACCACAAAGGTTTGTCCAAAGATATTTCACTTTAAACAACCTATGTGATTTAATTATGTTTCTAATTCAAATACATTTCTTTTAATTTTTCACGATCTTTTGCAGTTAATCCAATGACTTTTTTGAAGTAATTATCGTATGAGCCATAATGTTCTTTAATTTGATCTAATGAAGCTTGTAGCCATTCTTTTTTTACTCCCATAATTGCTGTTACTACTTGCCTTTGTTCATCCGTTTTTAATAGAGGAGCCATTGCATCTAGTTGTTTTTGAATATAAACAGGGTTATTACTTAACAAATAGTCATCAAGTACTGTATTTTCTGGTACTCCAAGTGACAGTAATACAAGAGCAGAGCCAACTCCAGTGCGATCTTTGCCCGCTGTACAGTGTTGTAAAACAGCATCATTTTTTGATTTTAAAAGCAACTGAAATAATGTTCTGTACGCTTCTACATCTGGATCTTCAACCATTTCTCTTTGCATCTGTTTGAAAGTCTTGTCCAGTCCTGCCATGTCTAAATTAAAGATATCTAAAGTTGTACTGCCAGATTTTATAACTGGATCATTGATATTTGTTACACCCTTTATTACTGGATCAGGACTTTTTGCTATCTCATCTGCGCTTCGGTAATCGAGAATTGTTTTTAATCCAGAATTTTGTAAATAAGATATATCATTTTTTGTTAAGCCTACTAAAGCGTCTGAACGATATAATTTTCCCCATTGAACTGTTCTACCATCAACAGTTTCGTATCCACCTAAATCTCGGAAATTAAAAGTTCCTTGCAGAAAGACTTTACGCTCTGCAACAATTGTATGCATTCCATTTTCTCCAATAATATGAAAATACGGTCTAGCTTTTGGACTCGGATCGTCCAGCGTAATTGACGTACCAGAATTAACTTTAACTAGTAATTTCCCAATTTTATCTGGAGATGTTGACCAAAATATGCGTACTTTGTCTTTTTTATTTGATCCGTCCCATGAAAATTTCAATTTACCTTCCTGAGTACGTTCCACTTTAGCAATTAGTTGATTTTGTTGATTAATTACTGAAGTCTGTACTTGTTGTGATTTTACTCCATTAGTATTCATTACCTGAGCATGAGCAGTATTAGATAAAATTGATGAAGCTATGGCAAATGTTAAACTGTAACTAGCTAATTTTGACTTTTTCATATTCAGTTCTCTCCACTCTTTTATTCTATTAAATTTAAAGTTGTATTCACAAATCAGAAACTTTCACTTTTTTTGCAACTTGTGTTTCTTTCTTATGAATAATCCTTTACAAAAAAAGTATATAAATATTTCTTTAATCTCCTATATAAGTGGTGTAAAGAATGTGTAAAGAATATTTTTTAAAGTCAAAATTAATAGAAAACATTTTTTCAGTATGAAATCCAATTAAATGAAGAACTTCCCCCGATTGCACGTATTGACTGAATGAACGGATTCAAAACTAAATTGAGCTTTTTTCCGTCAACATAACGATCAATTGCCATAGAAAATCCTTCAAAAAAGAACTAACTAATCTAATTTGTGTTAATTAATTAGAAATAAAAAACAGCATTGGAATACTATCTTAATATGCATCTTTTAAATAAGAAATTTCTTAAAAAAGTTGGTGCGAATTAATTGTCAACTATAGACAAATCTACTATTCTGATCGAACCATGGAACGATGCAGATCTTAGTTTACTTATCTCCTTAAACACGAATAGAATGACTCAATATCTTGGTGGACTTGAGAGTTATAACCAAATTATGAGTCGTCACATGCATTATTTAGAAATGAGAAAAATGGGGACAGGTCAAATGTATGCGATAATATTACTTCCACATCGAACAAAAATAGGAACCGTTGGTTATTGGGATCGGAAATGGAATGACAAATGGATTTATGAAATAGGGTGGAGTATTTTACCTCAATACCAAAGAAAAGGTATTGCATCAATTGCTGTAAAAAAAGCAATTATAAAAGCTCAAGATGAATTAAAACATAACTATATTCACGCATTTCCTTCTATTAAAAATGTTCCATCTAACAAAATATGTGAAAAACTAAAATTCAAATTAATAAAAAAATGTAATTTCGAATACCCGATTGGTCATTTTATGGTATGCAATGACTGGCGATTAAAATTAAAGAAGAAAAAGTAAGTTAGTCTTATTAAGGCTTATTTCGGAATGTAGAAATATAAAATGTTCAAAAGTGAAAACATAAACAATTCTAGATATATGAAGTAAAGGTTATTTACTAGATTAATTAATTGCTTCTCTAATCTTTTTCAGAATGTAAAAATATTAATTGTTTGGTGAACTAATTCTAATAATTAGTTTATATCGATGTCGATTTTTAAAGATTTGCAAAGATGATGCGTATTTTATTGATATTTTTGCAAAACGAAATGATATTAATAATAATGTTTGTTCTATGCTTTTGTGTAAACGAAATTGATTGAAACGGAAGGTTCTCGACTCCTATGGGAAATGCGGGAAGGCTGAGACCCGACATGCTCGCCGAGGAGGATTAGGTCTCGCCCCTTGGAAAGCGAGAATCCTGTAGTGGAAATCAACATCAAATAGTTTCTTTTACATTGAAATATTGTTGACTAATTGAAAAATTCTTTATTCAACTGCGTGGTAAGTTAAGTCATACATTGGCTTAACTTTTTGTTTTAAAAATTCTAGTATTCTTAATAATTATTCATTATAATTAAAAAGTTACATAAAAAAGCCGAGCTCAATTTAACATTGGCTCAGCTTTATTTTTTAGTTTATTCAAAATAAAATAATGAATCGTGAGAAGTATTTGTCTGATAGTAGTTCATTAAATCTTCTACTGAAATTCCTCTAATTTCAGCAATATCATTAAAACTCATATCATAGTGATATGACAGTTCATGTAAAGATAATGCTGGATTATTTGCTAGTAACTCATAATCAGGTATATTTTCAAATTGTTGAGACATACTCATCACTTCCTTTTACAGTTTCTTACTATCCTTTCCTAAAAATTACAAATTTAGTCAAGATTGTCGAAAAGAAATGATGTGTACATAAAATTGATTAGTTAGGTGGTATTATGATTCAAACTATTTTACACGCAACTTTATTATCATTTGGTTTAATCCTACCTTTAGGGGTCCAAAACGTATTTATTTTTCAACAAGGTGCAACTCAAAAAAAGTTTATTAGAGCTTTACCAGCTGTATTAACTGCATCGCTCTGTGATACGTTATTAATTACATTATCGGTTACAGGTGTGTCTGTCCTTATTTTAACTTCACCATATTTAAAAACTGCGCTTTTAAGTTTCGGAATTTTATTTTTAACTTATATGGGCTGGCAAACATGGAAAGCTAAATCTTCTGAGATCACATCAAATCAAGACAATTTCTCAGTGAAAAAGCAAATATTGTTTGCTGCATCTGTTTCACTTCTTAATCCGCATGCAATCTTGGATACAATCGGTGTAATTGGAACGAACTCGCTTCAATACGATGGTAATGAAAAAAGTGCATTTGCGATTACTTGTATAGCCGTTTCGTGGATCTGGTTTATATCACTTGCAATAGCAGGTCGAACTGTCGGGAAAATCGATCAATCAGGTAAATTCATGATTATAATTAATAAAATTTCTGCGATCATCATTTGGTGTATTGCTATTTATTTATTAAAAGGTTTAATCATAGGCTAATAAATTTCTTTGTTTATTCTATAACATCAATAAAAAGCAGTATATAGATATTACTATATACTGCTTTTTTATCTCAACTTTCTTTACTACCTTTTAGAAATAATCCAAAGCAGTTAAAGTAAGAAATGCTTCTATTAATCTTAAGAGTTTTTCTTTTTCTTCGGAATTTAACATCTTATTCGCAGTACGTATCATGGTAGTACCTTCAATCCATTCATCTTCTTCGATCAAGGTTATTTTCTTTATAGACGACATCAAATTTTATATTACTATTTTTTTCATTCTTTGCGGGATTAAAAACTTCTTCTGAAATACTTTTAAATGGAACCTTCAATTCATCAGGTGCATTCACAATATAAGCACACCAAATTAGCTCCTCAGCATTACCACCTGTTACTTTTGCAATCGCTCTTGTTAATTTTTCTTCACGGGGGAGTTAGTTTCGCATTTTGCAGTTAATTTTCCAAAATAAATAAATTTGATAATTAAGTCTAAAGTACTAAAACCCGCTCAAAAATTTAAGCGGGCTTCTTTATACTCTAAAACGATTTTACCAATATTTATTTTTCGATTTGCTCTAACACTCTATTTTGAAGAATTTCAATTAATACTTCATCCATATACTGATAATCATCAGCGATATCTAGATTGACAACCGTTTTATGATTAAGCAAAATACCGAATTTTTCACGTATTCTTCTTAAATGCTTTTTCTCCATTACGAAAATGATATCTGCCCAGCCGATATGTCCTTCAGTCACCTTAGTTCTAGCACCAGATTCCGTACCAGCTGATCTTGCTTGATGTCCTTCATATAAGTGAAAGATTTTTTCAGCTGTAGGACTTCTCCATTGATTTTTACTGCATATAAATAGTAATTTGATTAGGATCACACCTTGAAAATTATTTGTTATTTTTTACTAAATAAATATGAGCTAAATGATGCTGACTATGCCAAGCATATAAAGCTAAAAGAAAATCAATGCTTATTTCTTGGTTCAGTTCAGGGTGAAAACATGTGCGTTTAAACTGTTCATCTGTTAATGATTCAAGTAAAACCACATATCTTTCGTGTATTCCTTCAATAATTTTTAAGGAACTTTGAAAATCATAATTTGAATCACTTAATGTTATCCAAGCATTTTCATCATAACCTTTGATTGTTGGGTTTTCTTCAGTTAATGCTAATTTTACTCTGATTAAGCTATTCATGTGGCTATCTGCAACATGATTTATAACTTGTTTTGGGGTCCATCCACCTTCACGATAAGGTGTATTTAATTGTTCTTCGTTTAGAGATGTTACTGCTTCCTTAAATTTAAAAGTAGCATCTTTTAACACTTTTATACATTCTTCTCTTTGTTTAGTAGTGTAGCTTGTTGGAACGTTAAATTTACCAATTGGATATTTCAAATTTTCCATTTTAACTCCCCCATTTACCTGTTATCTATAAAAAAACAACAAAGCCATGCAAGACTTTGCTGTTTTTTTTACTAAATTAAAGTGTATTAAATGTTTCAGTTAATACTGGAACGATTTGTTTTTTGCGAGAAACAACACCTTTTAATAATGCAGTATTGTTTTCTAAAGTTACATTGTATGCTTTTTCTACTGCATTTGTAGCAGTACCTTTTGCAACAGCAATTGAATCATTTGTTAAAATATCAGTTACGACAAATAAGAATAAGTCTAAACCTTTATTTGAAACGATCCCATCAAGTACGTTTTCTAATTCATCTTGACGTGAAAGTACGTCATTTGTATCAACAGCATTTACTTGAGCTATTTCAACTTTATAGCTACCCATTTGGAACTCTTTAGCATCAAGTGAAACTAATGATTCAATTGATTTATCAGCTAAATTTGCACCAGCTTTTAACATATCTAAACCATACTCATCTGAATTTACACCTGCAATTTCAGCAAGTTCCTTTGCAGCAACGATATCTTGTTCAGTACATGTTGGTGATTTAAATAATAATGTGTCAGAAATAATTGCTGAAAGCATTAAACCAGCAACTTCCTTTTTAATTTCAACATTATTTTCTTTATATAATTTATTTAAAATTGTAGCAGTACATCCAACTGGCTCACAACGATAGTATAAAGGATCGCTTGTTTCAAAATTTGCAATACGGTGATGATCGATTACTTCAAGTACACGTACTTGTTCAATATCATCTGCACTTTGTTGACGCTCGTTATGGTCAACTAAAATTACGCTTTTCGTTTCAACTGCAACTTTTTCCACTAAACGAGGAGCATCTGTTTTAAAAGTATCTAGTGCAAATTGAGTTTCTGCACTTACTTCTCCTAAACGAATCGCTTCAGCGTCTACTCCTATAGCTTTTTTTAATTCTGCATATGCTATCGCAGAGCAAATCGTATCTGTATCTGGGTTCTTGTGACCAAAAACTAGTACTTTTTCCATCATGATTCTCCTAACTTATATCTTGTTTTTCAATATTTTCATATGTATTTTTAATACCAAGAAATTGTTTTAATATAAAACGCTTCAATAATAATACCATATCAAAATAAAAAAAAATAGCCAAAATGGCTATTCTTTACAGTTTGTGGACAAAGTCTCTAAAACAGTTCTTTTCAGCTATTTATTAATTCGAATTTATTGAGCTAATTGTTTATACAAAGCATATAAAACGGTTACGAAAACAAAAAATAGCTTAAGTCATTCAACTGAGTTTTTGTATGACATCGTTTCAGTAATTGGTTCATTTTTTGGTAACCAATCAATTGGTATATCATCTGCCGTATTCATATCCTCAAGTAACATTTCATCAAAATTATGTTGATTCGGCTCAGTTGATTTCTTCTTATTAGATTTGCTCATCTTTAAGACCTCACTTGTCATTTGATTTTCAAGTTTAGTTTGTGTAAAAGATGACTGAGCTAATACTTATTTTACATTTTTAATGATAATTTCAGGAATTGATATATTTTTACGCGGTTTTATATTATCAATAATAATTTCGGCAATATCGTCCGGATTCATCATTTTTGAAGTTTTGTCTTCATCAAAAATACCAGCCCAAAAATCAGTATTCATTCCACCCATATATGCTGCAAATACTGATATAGGTGTTCCTGTTAATTCAACTACTAAACTTTCCGTAAATCCTTTAACGCCAAATTTACTTGCGCAATAAACTGATTCAGTAGCTTTACCAATTAACCCCGCAGTTGAAACGATATTAACAATCGTTCCACTATTTTGTTTTTTCATTTGTTTTAGTACTTCTTGCGAACAAAAAATGGTACCTTTTAAATTAATGTCAATCATATTATGTACTGCTTCTTCATTCAATTCATCTGCAAGGTCAAAAATACCAACACCTGCATTATTAAATAATAAATCAACATTACCGTATGTTTGAAAAATAGTATCGAATACTCGTTTTACATCATCGTATTTAGAAACATCTATCGTATGGATTGAATAATTGTTTGGTAATTGTTTTCCAACTTCTCTAAGTTTATTTTCAGTTCTTCCTAATAAACAAATATGTGCTCCATTTTCCGAATACTTTTTAGCTAATGACGCTCCTAATCCACTTCCTGCGCCTGTAATAATAACTACTTGATTACCCAATTTAAGACCAACTTTCTATAAATGATATTTATCCGAATAATTTCATTATAGCTATTAAACCAAAACATGATACAATTGTAAAAGTGTTTGTTTAGGAGGTCGTAAAATGAATACTACAAAAACGGGGAAAATATCACATTTTTTTAAACTATTGCTTCCGATTTTAATCACACAAGTGACATTATTTTCAATGTCATTTTTTGATACGATTATGTCTGGGAATAGTAGTCCAGGAGATTTAGCAGGTGTTGCGATTGGCGTAAGTGTTTGGGCACCAATCAGCACAGGTTTAACAGGCATTTTATTCGCTATAACAACCATGGTCGCCAATTTAAAAGGTGCAAAAGAAGAAGAAAAAATAACTCCGCTTGTCACACAAGCACTTTATTTAGCTGGTATTATTGCAATTGTTATTATTATTATCGGGATCTTTACGATTCATCCAATCTTAAATCAAATGAATCTGGATCTAAAAGTTCATCGAGTAGCACTTCATTTCTTATACGCTTTATCATTTGGAATTTTACCTTTATTTTTATATACGGTAATTCGTCAGTTTATTGATGGATTAGGAAAAACAAGAACTACGATGATCATAACAATTATTTCAGTACCGATTAATGTTATTTTAAATTTTTTCCTTATATTTGGTAGAGCTGGTCTTCCTCATTTAGGGGGAGTCGGAGCAGGAGTTGCATCTGCCATCACATATTGGATTATTTTTGGAATTGGCTTTTACATTATTAAAACTAAAAAGCCATTTAAGTCATATAATATTTTTAAAAAGCTTCCACCTATTTCATTTACTACTTGGAAAAGTATTTTAAAATTAGGTGTACCAATTGGACTTAGTATCTTTTTTGAAGTAAGTGTTTTTTCAGTCGTTACTTTATTATTAAGTGAATTTGATACGAAAACAATCGCTGCCCATACAGTTGCGATGAATTTTGCAAGTATGCTTTATATGGTTCCATTAAGTATTTCAATGGCTTTAACAATAGTAGTCGGCTTTGAGGTTGGCGCAAAAGATTTTCAAAGTGCGAAGGAATACAGCAAAATTGGTTTATTGATGGCTGTGTTGATCGCTTCAGTTTTTGGAGTAATCATCTACTTATTCCGCTATGATGTTGCAGGTTGGTACACAAATGATTCATCTGTACAATATTTAGCTGGTGGATTTTTAATTTTTGCTATTTTGTTCCAACTATTTGATGCAATTGCTGCACCAATACAAGGTGCATTAAGAGGTTATAAAGATGTTAATGTGACATTATTGATGATGATTTTAGCCTATTGGGTGATTGCTTTACCGATTGGTTATTTTCTATCTCAAACAAATCTTGGTGCAAAAGGATATTGGCTAGGTTTAATAAGTGGATTGGCCGTTTCAGCAATTACTTTAACTTTCCGATTAGTTCAACTTCAAGTAAAAAAATTAAAACTTTCTGAAGCATAAAAAAAGGATGGAAAAGCATTATGACTTTTCCATCCTTTTTCCATCCGCTTAATCATCTTGAATCGTCAAATGAGGATTTTCATCATCAAATTGATCAAGTAATTCGCTTGGAATATGTTTTGGTATGACATCAGCAGGGACTTCCCCATCTACACTTAAATAGTAGTGTCGAATCGGCTTTAAGTCATTATTTAATTCATAAACTAATGGAATGCTAGTAGGTATATTAAGTGAAGCGATTCCATCTGCTGAGATTTCATCTAAATATTGAACGATTCCTCTTAACGTATTACCATGCGCAGATATAATCACCTTTTTCCCAGATTTTAATGCTAGGGCAATTTCTTCATTCCAATATTTTAACACTCTTTTTTCAGTATCCTCTAGACTTTCCGTTAGAGGGTACTCGCCTTCTAATAAGTCTTTATAACGAGGCTCATTAATCTCGTACCTAGGGTCACCTGGCTCTAGCGCTGGCGGTCTAATATTCATTGATCTTCTCCAAATGTTAACCTGTTCATCTCCGTACTTCTTCGCTGTTTCTGTTTTATTTAGTCCTTGAAGTGCGCCATAATGACGTTCATTTAATCTCCATGTCTTATGTACCGGAATCCACATCTTATCAATTTCATTTAAAATAATCCATAATGTACGAATTGCTCGTTTAAGGACTGATGTATAAGCAATATCAAAAACAAAACCATTTTTTCTTAAAATAATTCCTGCTTCCCTAGCTTCAGAAAGTCCACTATTCGTTAAGTCAATATCAGTCCATCCTGTAAATCTATTTTCAACATTCCATAAACTTTGTCCGTGTCTGATTAATACAAGTTTAATCATATCGATCTCCTTTTATAGTCAAAGATATCATTAGGTTGCTGAAAAGTTAATCATTTGATTCAAAAATAGCCCATAGTTCCATCGTAAACTAAAACTTGCATCATCTATTTTATAATTGATTTAACAGAAAATTCAGTTTATAATAACTAAAATACAACTTTAAAATATTAAAACTACCATCCGAAAGTACGTTATCATATTTTAATACCTTCATTTTCAAAACCTTTTCATAGTTGTTTCCAATCAAATCTTTCCTTATCATTTTACTTTAAGCTTTCATATCCATATTGATTCTTCTTAATACTAATTAGTCTAAAAGATTACATCTCATCGTTAGTTCGATCAGTTTTTGTCTAAACTACATTATTATGAAAGAGGTGTTTTAAAAGTGGAATTTCGAAGTAGTGGTAGGCTCTCCAATTTTCTAGTAGTCATCTTGTTTTCAATTTGCTTGTCTTCGTTCATCTTTTACGTTCAAAAACATGGGTTTCCAAGTACACCTAAGTCTTATTGTATAATTTTCTTATTAGGATTAATGTTTTTAGCTTACGTCGGATATATTCGAAGTATGGTCATTAGGATCAATGAAAATGAGGTTACATATGAACATTGGGGATTCAAACGAACGATTCCAGCACAGCATATTACGCGAGTTAATCTGCAATATCGCTATAAAGAAACAGCTTCATATAGTGCATATCTTGTCATAAATCATCCTGAAGAGTCACTTTTTATCCCCTCTATGATGTTTCAAGGTCAAATCGACCGGATAACAAAAGCAATAAGAGACATTATGATTTATTAAATTTGCATCTCAAAAAGAACTGAAGACTAGCCTCAGTTCTTTATTTGTGATTAAATGATCGGCTTTATTGCATCAACTATTATTGAAGGAAAGAGTACTTTTTCTCCGTGGTTTCTAGGATCATATTGTTTTGAACGAAAAATAATACCATCCCTCCCATCCCATTCGTTAAAATGAAACGTTCCACCTTCATCACAGTATTCTAATAATGTCACCTCAAAGCCCGCTGTTTCAAACATAGTAATAAGCGTTTTATAATTATATACAATTTTATGGCTAGCTGCTGGATGATCTTTTGGCCCAGGGCCACCTACTTTTACAATATTTTGATAGGTTTCATCTTGAAAAAAACCATCTGGTACTGCACAACGAATATAACCTGATGGCTGTAAATATTCATAACAAATTTCAGCTGCTTTTATGCCTTCTTCATAAGTAAGATGCTCCCAAACATGTTCGGCTAAAATAGCTGAAATTGTATTTTTTTCAAATTTCCTTTCCCAAGTAGACTTTTCTAACAAATTAAGTTCTTCTTCTTGAGTTTGAATCCAAGTTGGATTATTGTTATATTCTCCAGCTCCTATTACAACTCTTAATTTTTCACGATTAATCGACATTCGATTCATTCACCTCAAACTAGATTTTAATCAACTAGTATATTTCTTTATCTGCACCTTAAATTCCTCTTTTATCCCATGGGAAATGTAAAATTTTAGTAATTTATCATATTTTTTCAAGTTTTCAATTTTAGAAACATGAATCATTAACCATTAACTTAATTTCCTAAAATATCTAATTTATTGGTTTAAATTCTTGGTCTATATCTTGGATATAATAATTCCAGTAAATGGAGGCGTTTAAATGACGATTGATCGAATATGTACGATTGGACCGGCTAGTTTTGATAAAAAAATACTATCTGAATTAATTGAACACGGAATGACGATTGCAAGACTAAATTTTTCTCATGGAACACATGAAAGCCATCATAGTGTCATCGAACAAATAAAATCATTAAATTTACAGACTGGAAAAAACATTAAGATTTTAGGAGACCTCCAAGGTCCAAAAATTCGATTAGGTACTATTGAAGGTGACAAAATTATTCTTGAACCTAATCAAACTTTTACACTCGTTATTGATGATAGTGTAGGTAATCTTAATCAAGCAAGTGTTGATTATAAAGGCATAATAAACGATGTGAAACAAGGAAATCGTATCTTAATAAATGACGGTGAAGTAGAACTGATTGTTGAAGACGTAAATAATCATAAAGTTGTCACTTCAGTTAAAATTGGCGGAGAAATATCTTCCCATAAAGGGGTTAACCTACCAGGTGTAAATACAAACTTACCTGCTATAACTGAGAAAGATCAAAAAGATATTGAATTCATCTTACAAGAAAATTTAGATTTTATTGCTTGTTCATTTATCAGACGTGCATCACATTTAAATGAAATTAGGAATTTTATCAAATCAAAAAATGGAAAAATTCCACAATTAGTCGCAAAAATAGAAACAATTGAAGCAATAAAAAACTTTAAAGAAATTAATAAAGAAGCAGATGCAATTATGATTGCTCGTGGAGATTTAGGAGTCGAACTTCCTTACCAATGGATTCCACTTTTACAAAGAGCAATGATTCATGAATGCAATTCCACTAATACTTATGTAATCACAGCAACTCAAATGCTTCAGTCAATGGTCGATCACTCATTACCGACAAGAGCTGAAGTAACCGATGTTTTTCAAGCAGTTATGGACGGAACGAATGCCGTCATGCTTTCTGCTGAAAGCGCTGCGGGGCACCATCCTGTAGAAAGCATTGAAACGTTGAAACTTGTATCGCAGTTTGCTGAAACTGTTAAAGCGAAATCGACTTTTGATTTTGGTGATATGCTTGAATTGATTAATTCTTCTATAAAGTAGATGTTAGAAATGAACAATCTAAAAACTCGGTTTCAAGACTTTAGTCTGCATATTCATGGGTTAGTCATACCGTTCAGGAGTGATGACTGTTCAGATTATTTAGCAAAAGGAAAAGATCATAATGTGGTCTTTTTTTGCTTTCGCCTTTTTTTCACATAAATGTTGATATAATACTTTAAAACTTGAAGCAAAGATGGGGTATCTGAAAGGAGTGAAGCTGATTTTAGATTCCTATTTGTTTGAAATTTAACAGTTTTCTTCTATCTTTATGCCGATTTGGATAGAATGTCCCTCAGCCTTATTTGTACTCCACTATTTTTATAACTAGTCTTTTTAAAGGTTCCAAATAAAAAAGAGGTAGCCCAAAACCAGGGACCACCTCATACTACTTTTCTTTTTTATAAAATCGTTCACCGCTATCTGGATTAAAATAAACTCTAGTTTTTTCACCAGTCACCGGGTCAATATTAACCTCGTTCGTTCGCTGAAATCCTTGTGGGGTTTGATTTCCATGGTTTCGATTGAAACGTTTATCATATACAAAATAGCCAAGTAGTAAACAAATAAGAACGATTAAAATCTGAATTCCATAAAAACCGAATAGAAATTTCATTATATTCTCTCAACTACAACTGCTGTTCCATAAGCAACGATCTCACTCATAATGTTCTTCATGTAAACATACCTCCTAAAAGCATTGATATTACAATACTAAAAAAAATCTTCTCAATAAAAATTGTACGTCAGTTTGTCCGTTATTTAGGGACATTACTAAAATTTCGCAGACATTATAAACCATGTATTGTTCAAATGTTCACAACTATTTTGAACTTGTAGAATAATAAGCATTTTAATTATTACCGCCGGATATATCAGATCACCTTATAAATTTGATTATATCAAGCATTTTTCGATAGGTCTATGTGAAACTTAATTTAATTAAAATGTATTCAATTGCTTTTTTTTTTTTGAATTAATTAATTTTGTTTCTAATTCGGTATGTGAAATTCCTCTTATTTCTAAATTCTCTAAATTGATGGCGCCAAGGGATACATATTCGCACAGTTGGACCAAATTTCCGTTTGCTAGGGAACATTTATTATGTATATACCAAATCAAAATATCCCCCCTGAACTTCCTGCATTTTTTTGCGATTGACGTAGAAGATAAATTTTCAAATAATTGATCCATATTCTCAGCTTCTAAATTAATACTCTATTTTGATATTGATAAAAGTAATTCAATTTGGAGTCGGGCTAAAGTATGTGCTATATTGCATAACTAAATAAAATATCAAAAACTTATACTCTTGTAGAAGTCAGTTTATATTTTCATATACATATGCTTTATTTAGACGGTTTTCTATTTCAGTGTTTTAAGTTATTTCTATACGAATTTTATATATTTAACTGTAATGACATGAAAAGCTATACTCTCGAATAATAAAAGAAGAGAAGCCAACGTTAGATTGCCTTCTCTTCCCTCTTAAAATTTTTTTTCTAATTTGATGTACTTTTTATCAAATATTAAAATTAGATTTATTGAATTCCTAATTCAGCCTTAATATCAGTAATTGATTTTCCTTTATATTTCTTTACAGGTTTAGGAGCATTATCAACAGCTTGATTTTGCATTAGGTAGTTCTTTTCTACATATGCAAAGTCTTTTGCGTCAACGGTTCCATCAAAATTGATATCCGCTACTCGTTTATTTGTTCCCCAATAAGTTTGGATTGCTAATGCATCTAAAAGATCGATGACATTATCTTTATTGATGTCCCCTGCAATTGCATCATCAATTGTTTCAGTTCCTAATCGCTTATAAATTCCATACATTTCTCCATCCATCGTGTTATACACATTATCAAATTCCCCATATGTCGTAAAATGTCCAGGAATATCAGTGATGACAGTAAACTTATCCTTCGTTACTGGTAAACCAGAAATATAAAATTGTCCTCTCGTATCCATTGAACCTGTGTATGTCTTACCTTTACTGTCAATTATTGTTACATTTGCCCCAAGTTTCGTAAAATCGACCTTTTTCGTTGTTCCATCCGCATTTTCGAAGCTTTCTGGATGAATATAACTTATTACACTTGAGAAATTTGGTAAAATTGCAATTGGTGCTATAAAAGTCAGTGGATTTGTCACCGTGTTATCGATACTAGTAAATGTTGATTTAACTGTGTTAAGACTAGCATACGGAGAAATATCTTGCATATTCGGTATTTTAAACGTTACGTCAACCATTGGCAGATCCCCTGAAACTTCTTGTGAACCGTCAAATAACACATCAACAGTTGATTTAACTGTCGTACTTGTTGGATTAGTCGTCGTCACATCTAATTGTCCGCCAAGTTTTTGCGCTTCGGGATTTAAAGAAATATTTAGGATATTCGTATCTAAAGTGCTTGTTGTAAAACTATAATTCGCTTGCTTCAATTTACTAACATTATCGGCAGTTAGTGTAATAGTAACCGTGTCACCAATATGTGCATTAGCAAAATTTAATCTCGTTGGAATATTTGGTTGTCCATAAACGTAAGGTGTTCCTTCTTTAACAAAGAAATATTGTTTTAGGCCATAATAATTTGATGCTTGGTCTCCTGCAACAAAACGGACATTTAACGCTGATAAGCTTGGTTTCATGGCAACTTCGTCTTTAGATTGTCCATTTCCATCTAATTTTAACGTTCCAGATGCAAACGCACTATTATAATAATAAGCAATTGTATTTTGGGATTGATCTGCTTTTAATCCTGCAGACTTCATTAGATCAACTACCTTGTCATTTACTTTAGCAGTGAAAGGTAGCGTTTGTTGATCTGCTTTATACTCAACAAATGGATTACCTGCTTTTTCTCCCTCGACTTGTATATCAAATAGATTTGGCATCGTATTATCAACAAATAAGTCTTGTGAAACCATATATTTCTTCTCGTTATCATCGTGTCCAATGAATTTTACTTTGTAATGCCCCTCGTTTGCTAACACCGCTTTTGAACTAATTGGATTCTTGGGATCATTTGTAAATGGATAATAAACCCCCATAAATGCTTGAACAGAATAAGGTGTACCTTCAGCGTAGTTCATTCCGTCAAAACTAGCTACAATACCTAGGTCCTGACCTGTATTCGCATCTGCTATTACAATATCAAAGTATCTCATATGAGATTTTAACGAGAAGTTAGCAAATACATAAGGATTAAATAATGGGCTAGATAAATTATTTCGATCAGATGACATCGATTGGCGACTAAGACTCAAGTCTTGAATACCTTGTTCCACAAAGTGTGTACCAAATGGAATTCGATACGTTTCAGATGGATTAGCCTTGTTTGTAAACACGACATACCCTTCGTATATACCTTTTTCAGCTGTTTTAGGAATATTTAATGTAACATTTATTTTCTTGTTACTAATTCCTTTTAATGTAACAGTTGAATCTGTCAGAACTGTTACGCCGTTTGTTTTTGCATCTTTTGAATTACGTAAGTTCGATTGATAATTAATATTTACATCAAAAGTTTTTTCCTTTTCTCCTCTATTCATTAAAGTAACTGAACGAGTATCCGAAAGATCATTTCCTTTAAAGACCTCATTCCCAAAGCTAAGCGCACCTGTATCAATATTAATTTGTTTCTCTTTTCCATTAATGATTGTTGGTGTTGACTCTTTTACTTTCATTTCAATAGTCGAATGAATTGCGCCATAAGGATCAATTCGTCCTGCACCTTGTTCAAATACACTGTATGGTTTACTTAATGAGTCTGCAGTATTCATTAAAATTGATTTTACATCTTCTGGTTTTAGGTCTGGATTCGCTTGTAATAATAATGCTGCAACGCCTGCTGTAAACGGTGTAGCCATCGATGTTCCAGACAAACGATCATAAGAGTATTGATAATTAGTCGGATCCTCTGGATTGTGAAGAAAACCTGGAACAGTCGATAATACACTTACTCCTGGCGCTGTAATCTCTGGTTTAATTTGATAATTTACACGAGTTGGTCCACGAGAACTAAAATCTGCTAAAGAATCACCAGCCGATGTGAATTGACCAATATCGCTAAATGAAAATTGAGTCTTTCCTGCTGTAATTTTTTGTTGTAACAAAAGCCCTTCAGCATTTGTTAAATTAAATGACGGGATAAAATCAGTTCCTTCTCCTAAATAGAACGGCATAAATCCTTCAGCTGCATTGTTATTGTACATAAGAATTGCCGCAGCTCCCTTTAGTTTTGCTTGTAAAATTTTATCATTAATTGTATTAGTTCCACGTGCGACTAGTACAACTTTTCCTTTAACATCTAGGTTTGTGTAGTTACTAGCTTGACCAACTCCAGGTATATTGACCATACTATATGTCTTGTCCATTAAAGTTGAAAGCTCATCACTAAATCCTTTTCCTAATAAACGCATTTCTGAGTTTATACTATCAAGATGTCCCTTCATCGTCGGAATTTGTTGTGGTACATCGCTAGCTCCGACTGTCAGTGCTAAAGCTGCTCCCCCAGGTGTACCAACAGTATACATACCATTCCCTGCATTTCCAGCAGCAACCACTGCTGTCACGCCACTTAATACTGCATTGTTAATCGCAATACTTTCTGGAAATAACGGGTCATTATAGTTAGATCCTAATGACAGATTCATAATATCTATTCCCTCGGCAACTGATTTATCAATTGCTGCAATAATACCATCACTTGATCCGCTACCACCTGGACCAAGAACACGATATACATATAAATCAGCTCCTGGAGCTATTCCTGTCGTTGCATAATTACTATCGTTTTTTCCTTGTCCTACAATTGTACCAGATACATGTGTTCCATGCTCTGTTACATATGTTAATGGGTCGTTTCCTGGTTTTCCAGCTTTTATCCAGTCATCATAGGTCGTTTCCATTGGATCATTATCGTTATCAACGAAATCATATCCACCTTTATATGCATTTTTTATGTCAGGATGATTGTAATCAACCCCTGTATCTAGTACGGCAACTTTAATACCTTTACCTGTATATCCCTCGTCATGCAATTTATTAATATTTAGATAAGCTCGTTCATCCGCCAACCCTTGTTCTTGAGCTTCTTTTGAAAGCTGTACCTTATTAATTGGTTGCTCTACCTTTACAGTCGAATCACTGTATATAGCTTGTACAGCACCCGATTTCATTAAATCCTTTATTTTATTTGCTGGTCCTTCTAGCGCAACCCCATTAAATGCATTTTTATATTCACGCTTAATCTTAAAGGTGCCATCTGATTTAGCTTTAAAAGTAGATTCCAAATCTGATTTAAACATTGTATGATCTGCGTTAACACGTTCATTTGCTTGAGCATCTGACAAGATTTTCCCTTTTACAGCTGCTTCTAAAACTGCAGCCTTATGTGGTTTATTTTTAAATTGAACAATGACTGACACATTTCCAGGACTTTCTAGATTTACATTAGAATTTAGAAACAAACCGGATTGTTCATCTTCAGAAAGTTTTTCCAAAGATTGTCTTTGTGCTGGACTTAAATTAGCTAAAATTGACTCCGCCTTTGAAATACCTTCCGCTTTAGTTACATTTGTTCCACATGAAAGTGGTGAAAATATTACACTTGATGTTAGGGCTAATAAGGTAAATCCTTTAATAAACTTACCTTTCTCATATTTATTACTCATTATTTTCCTCCTCCATTCTATAATTAAAGTAAAATCCAATGAATGCTAAATAAATATTTTAAAAGGCTTAAGTACTTTTTAAGATTCATATTTTTCTTCACTAAACTTTACTTCCTACTACTAATTATTAGGAATATTCTAAAAATGCACAATCGGGTTATCTATCTCCCTATTTCAGTACTTTTACCGATATTAAATTGGTTTTTCGATTAAATTCGACGTATTTCTACCGATTTGTTACGTAACAAGCAAAATTAAACAATAGTTTTTATATTGGAACAAAAAAAGTAATTAACTAACAAGTTATGTTAGTTAATTACTTTTTTAAAAGTTAAATCGTTGAACTAAATTCTAGCTCTAATTCAATTGCTTTTTTATACTGATTATTCTCAATATAATATGAATATAGTTTTTTTCCATACTGTCCGTAATAAGAGAGGTTATTTGTTGATTTAAACTGTGGAATGGCTATTTCACTCAAAAAATCAAAATATCTCTGTTTATTGCTTTCAAAGTTCAACTTTAAAAGCATAAATAAAGTACAATGTATTGTACTTTGACGTTTTTCAGCTTGCATACTACCTAAGTCGATTAACTCTAATAGTTCTTCTTTTTTTAGTAAATTTCCTTCAGTACAGGCTTCAATATAATTATAAAAACGCCGCAAATAATAGATTGAAGAATTTTCTGTTAAACTTAGAGATTGTTTAAAGTATGATGAGGCTTTTTCGTAATTTTTTCTTTTAAAATATATAACACCTAAATTATTTAATAATATCCCTTTTTGTAAATGAGCACCTACAATTTCACAAGTATGAATGATAGTATTGTATTTTTGGACTAACTCTTCAAAGCTAATGTCCTCATCATGATCGTGTTGAAATAATAATAAGGACTGGACATTTATTGCCTGATTATAGTTATAAGTCTTGTTAAAATAGTATAGTGCTTTTCTTGCATAGATATATGCTAATACTTTAGAGCCTGCAAAATGATGTGCTAGTGCTAGATGGTAATAAAATTCTTTATTTTTATATGTGCGACTATTTATTTGATTTAATACTCTTACAGCAGATCTCATATCCACGCTTACAGTAGTTCGATAATTACTAATGTAATATATACCTTTCACATGCAAAAGGAAATTTTTTTCATAATCGGTAAGATGTAAATATTCTCTTTCGACTTTATCAATTGTATTTTTAGCTTTTTTTAACATTTTCTTATGAAGATAAAATCTAGCCACCAATAATAAAGATTGAACTGCATATTTTGTTGACGTAACAAAGGGGATATTCTGAAGGTTGTTATAGATTTCATCAATTTGATCAGTTTTTTGCATTATAAGAGCTGTATTTAACTCATCTAAATATTTTTCAATACAATTATAAGAATCTAACTTTTCATTCAAATCAATACCTAATCGTTCAGATAATATAGTTATAATTTCAAGAGATAAAGTAGACTTTCCACTTTCAAATCTACTTAAATATGATTTAGAGCATATTCCTTTACATAACGTTGATTGACTAATTCCATTTTTAACACGGTAAAACTTAATTATTTTGCCGACTAACATGATTTGCCTCCATATTTAACTTACAGAAAGGGGTCAAATTGATTATTTACTTAGATCGATATCATAATCTATACCATAACCCATTCCTTCATAACCATTTGTTAATAAATTCATGCTATAAACCTCCATCGTATTTACTTTTTTAAAAAATTCTACAATTTAGCTGAAGAGTAAATTTATTATATATTCAATTTTTTAAAAATAAAATTCACTTTAATTTATGTTCACTTAACATAAACTTATATAATTAATCGTATCCAAACATACGAAAGCGACTCCACTATGTAAGAGTCGCTTTCGTATTGTTAAAAAAATTCATTAATGGATCAGTTTTATTTTTTACCAAATCCATCAAACTTATTAAATTAAGTTTTCATCAATCAATTATTTTTTCATTTAGAAATCAAGAATATAACAAAATGCCAACTAATTCAGAAAACATAACAACACGAGCCCTATCGACTCTGTCCGAAGTATTGGCCCCACCTACGCCAAATACGATGATAGCCACACATGCCATCCAACCTACTATTGAGTATAACAGAAAACGCTTACATTTTCAATTTTTAGAATATTCATTGAATAAATTTTAATAACTCAAGAATAACTGACTTTTATTTTGCTTCATACACCATCAATCACTTTGTAATTTTTATGTGATACAACTGTTCTGTTTCCTTCAAACACCAATTCCGTTTTATTATCAATTATATTTACAATAACTGTATTTTCATTGACCTTTTCAACAATGCCTTTAATTCCATTCTTAAAAAAGACATGTTCCCCTAATTCAGCTATCTTTTCTGCCTTGAATTTCATCTTCTTCTCCCCAATCATCATCATTATTTTTCTTAGTTTTACTTCGTTGTTATACTTTGATTTTTCTTATTTACAATTGAAAACTCCTTCATCAATATGTAGATGAACATTAATTCGTACCAAGTTAGCTAGATCCCTAATGAGTAATACGACTAAATCATTTTTGTAATTCTAACTTATACAAATAACCAAGTGGACATTTTTTTATTCGTTTCATACAATGATGAAAAATTAAGTAGTAATGATTTTAGTTACTTTTTCTTTCAAACTACTTTTTAATTATATTACCAAAATTTTAGATATAAAAATAGTATTTATATTGAATAATAAAATTTTAGGAGTGTAGCATCGTCTTTTCAATTTTAACCTTAAAGAAAGTACTTATGTAAGTATCCTCTAAAATGAAGGTTTTGACATCGAGAGAGATAGTAAAGAAACATAGTAATTTTTCAACTCTTAACCTTATGGCCATTGAGAATATGCTTGAATATAAAAAACATGACGATTTGACAGTTAAAAAAACGGCTAAAATGGTTGTTCAACTATCAAATTTACCAATTCATAATAACCTAGGGGATTATGAATTTCAATC
The DNA here is from genome assembly GCF_042267765.1 of Gottfriedia sp. NPDC056225. Lineage (NCBI taxonomy): Bacteria > Bacillati > Bacillota > Bacilli > Caryophanales > Bacillaceae > Gottfriedia > Gottfriedia sp. NPDC056225. Next base: position 31,278 of record NZ_JBHJTJ010000029.1, read on the forward strand.
TAAGCTAATGGGGATCTGGTTAATTCTAGAGTAGTGAAGGCATTACGGAGTATGAACAAAAGGCAGAGGAAAGACATGATAAGTTGATTATGGAAAATATTCGATTAAAGCTTTTTCGGAAATCAAATCACTAACCTGTATGAAAACAGCTTCCCACCAATCTATATATAAGAAAATGAAACGACGGTATTTTTGGGTATCGTCTTTTTTATTTAATTCGAACATATGCCCTATTGAAAGAATACTATAAACTACAATAAAGACCAGTCTCTTTTTTTAAAGTACTGGGAATATCTGTAGTGTAATTGCATTTTCGAGCTACTATATAAACTGGGAAAACACGAACTCGTATCAATTTTCACTTATTAAAATTAACAATCTTTTAGAGTAATAAAAAAGTGCAAGAAATTTTTACATCCCTACACTTTTCTTAATTGATTAATTATTTTTGTGATACAGTTATTGTTTTTGGACTTGTCGTCACTTTAAAGCCTTGTTTGCTAACCACTTCTGTTGATACTGTGTTCGTACCATTAGGCTGGTATTGTAAAAGGTTTCCTTTGTTTACAAATATTAAGCTTTTACTTTTGAAGAAGATTCATATAAATCTACCGCTTCATTTACTGTGAATCTCTTATGAACGATGGAATGTATCGCTTGGATCATTGCAAGAGGATGCTGAGATTGCCAAATATTTCTTCCCATATCCACACCAGCTGCACCTTGCTCCATAGCATTATACGTAATTTCTAGTGCTTCACGAATTGTATCAAATTTTGGGCCACCTGCAATAACTATAGGAACCGGGCACTTACTCGTTACCTGTTCAAAGTCGTCGCAGTAATAAGTCTTAACAATATCGGTACCCATTTCAGCAAGAACTCTTGAAGCTAATGCTAAGAATCTGGCATCCCGTTTTTCAAGCTCTTTTCCAACTGCAGTAATTCCAAGTACAGGTATTCCGTAATCATGAGCATCAGTTACAACATGAGCTAGATTTGTTACTGTTTGAGTTTCATAGTCAGATCCGATAAAAACCGAAACCCCTACACCAACAACATTATGGCGAATTGCTTCTTTTATTGAAGTAACGATCGTTTCATTCGCTAGATCCTTCCCTAACGTTGTAGGACCGCCCGAAACACGAAGAACCATTGGTTTTTCCGTATTTTTCGGAATACATGCTGCAAGTGTACCTCTTGTTAAATATAGCGAATCCGTGTATGGAAGTAATTCTCTGACAGTTTCCTCAGGCTTTTCTAGACCTCTTATTGGCCCTAAGAAATATCCATGATCTATCGCAAGCATTACTGCCCTCTTATTTGGTAATATTTTGTTTAATCGATTTTGAAATCCCCAACTCACTATCTATTCACTCCTTAACTTGATTACTGGATTCTTTATATTAACAACATCTCTCTCCAAAATATGCGGAGATTTAATAAAGAGGGCTTTAAAGGTTTTGTCAGTTTGATTGATAAGGTAATGAGCATCGCCTGGGTGGCATTGAATCATATCACCTGGTATTGTAGGAACTTTATTACCATTAATATAGAAATCTATCTGCCCTTCTAGGATATAGAAAATTTCTTCGCATACTGTATGATAATGGTTTTGGAAGTCCTGACCTGGTTTCAATACAACCACACCAATATCTATGTTCGGACCTTTTGTTAAATATTTCGGCCCGTTATCGCCAAACCGATAATCGAAGTCATTTTCGTGAACTTTCTTCATCCCTTCACCTTCTTTCACGTTATTCTAAACCAGGTGCCTTCCACATATGAGTGGTTAAACCACGATCTGCTAGTTGAAGCTGTTCTAAATATACACTTCTCCAATTTTCATAGATTTCTAGATATTGGTCATGGTTTTCATTATTAGGTATATGTGTCCTCTCCCACTTTACAACTTGGTTAACTGCTTGACAGATATTCTCATAAATTCCTATGCCAATCCCCGCAAATAATGCGGTGCCTAGCGCTGCTGCTTCTTTAACTACAGGTACTTTCACTGGTACTCCAAGGACATCGGCAAGTGTTTGACTCCAAAGCTTTCCTTTCGAAGCACCACCTGTAAAAATTACTTCACTTGGATAATAACCAGTTTCTTCTTCTATAATCTTTAAGTTCCCTAGTGTGATGAGCGCAGCATTTTCTTGAATAGATTTAAACATTTCTTTTTTACCAGTCTTTAGAGGATCTAGAGTGAGATTAATAAATGATGGAGATGCATGGCGCCAAGCGCTATAATTCATCGTATCTGAAAAGATAGGAATAATCCCATTTGCCCCGATTGGAACATTTTTTGACTTTTCTTCTAAAATTTCATACGGGTCACGACCGGTCACTTTTGCTTCTGTTTTTTCCAAATCACAAAATGCATCACGAAACCATCTCATTACAAGCCCGGGGAAAAAAGCAATGGTTTCTAGCTGCCATAATTCAGGCACTGCATGGCAGTTAACCCGGATACGGCCACTTTTGTCAACTAAAGACTGACTCACATTAACTTCCTGTTGCCAAAATGATCCACCTGATACAACGGCTTGCCCAGCTTTTACCGCACCGACACCAACAGAAGCCATTTGAGCATCTCCGCCTCCACAAATAACCGGAGTTCCTGTATTCAGACCTGTATACGCTGCTACTTCATCCGTCACATAGCCGATAACGGTACCAGCTTCATTTACCGGCGGAAATAAATTATTTTTTAGTCCGCATATTTTTACTACATCACTTTCCCAATTCCTTTTCTCAATATCAAATATCCCTGTAGTACACCCATTTGAAGGATCCACTTGTAGTTTCCCTGACAATTTATAAAGAATCCAATCATTAATCATAGTCATGACAGTGGCTTTTTCATAAATCTCTGGTAAATGATTTTTTATCCACAAAAGTCTAGGCAGTGCCCCTAATGCAAACATTTGACCTGATACCCTATAAATCTTGTATTCTAATTCAGGATCTAATTCCTTTAATGCTTTGACTTCATCCGAAGCTCGAGCATCGACATTTGCACAAGCCCAAATCTCCTTACCAGTTTCATCATAAAGGACAATTCCTTCCCTCATACTCGTGGCACTTATCGCTTTTATATTTTTGGCGTCAACTCCTGTTTCTTCAATAACAGACTGTACACACTGAACGACTAACGTCCAGTTTGTTTCCCAATCAAAATCCATAGATCCTGGATACTTTTCATTTGATAAATGGTTCCATTCTATTTGTGAAAACCCAACTTGATTTCCTAATTGATCAAACAAAACAGCGCGAATACTACCAGTACCAGCATCAAATGCCAGAATGTATGCCATTATTTTATTTCACCTCCATATTGAGTAATGAAATAGATGTAACTTCATCTGTAATAAACGCCGTAATATCCTTTCCTATTAAAGCTGGGTAGATGGCCTCAATTTTTTTCTCTCCGACAGCACGGCTATAACATTTAATACTCTTAGACTCTTCAAGTCCGTTCCGATTACCCTTTTATGGTGTGGCAAATCAATATATACGATCTTGGCTCATCTACTACTACACCCCTTAACGAAAGTTTCCCATGAAAAAAAATTGTTCACCTACTTATTAGAAATATATCCGTAATTTTAATATTAAGACCTTACAAAAAACTTTCCGAACATTCAAAATTCAATTCAGACTGGTAATATTTTTGTAATTTTTCCAGTTATAATTAACTACAGTTGTCGCAAATACAGAAGAATTATTCGTAATTTTTATCGGATGGTTTGTAAGCGTTTTCTATTTTTTTATTGGGGTAGTGACAAAAGTCCAATGAATCGTACCGAAGTGACTCTACTAGAAATAGATCAGGTATGGAAGCAATTTCTAGAATTTCTGTTTTAAGGGTGGCATCCGAAAAAGACTAATTTCTTGATGATTGAATCGATTTCACAAAGCAAAAAAAAATCAACTACAAATACGAATGAATTTCCAGAAAACATAATTCATATTTTACGATGTCCTTAACCACAAAAAAACTACCGCTTTACCTACGCTAGTTACCTCATTCTTTTTTATTCAACGATTTCACCTTTTTGCGTAATATAGATGCCTTTTCGGTGAACATAGTTATCCGAATCGTAAAAAATGAACGTTAGAACAGGAAAATGAATGGTTTGAAGAACCGTTGATATGGTTTTGATTTTTTTCATTTCGGTTTGACGTTCTGTTTCCGTCAGTTTAAACCAGTCACGATGCTGTTCAATCGATAAGACCCCTGAATACCCAGCGTCGTAATGAAGCGATTGCAAGGTCGGGATGTTCGGTCCGACCGCTTCTTCTAGTTTCCGTTCCAGTGTCAGTGTTGCATCTGGAAATAAGGAAGATATAGTTGCTTTGATTGGCTCCGCTTCGGTCGTTTTCCAAAATTCTACTGGATACAAATCCGCAAAGCCGCTTTTTTCATCTTGCGAGACGGATACGTCAAACTTGATGGTTGGACTCGCTTTTGGCGAAGCTGTTGCATAGTAACCTGCACCTTCTCCGTTATATTGAACGAGATCGATCGTGAATGGTTGATGATATTTTTGTTCAAGATACATTAACATCTGTTTCTTTTCTTTGAATTTCCCCACTGGTGTACCAGAAAACTTCGCAAACGTGTAGTACACAGTTCCCACGGCGACTAAGGCGATGATACTTAGTAATAGTTTCCACACTTTCATCCCGTCTCCCCCTTTGTTCCATCCTATTCCTTCTCAATCCTAGCTAGACTACTCTCCCAGTGTATCTTGGTATAGCTTGGATGTGTACTGTGTTCCCCTGTCGCTGTGGAGAATAACATTTTTCACATCCTTTTCTTTTTGAACTGCTTGGTATATTACTTTATAACGAATAAATGATATTGCTGATAAGTGTAATTTTTCTTCTCCTACTTGGAAGGTAGTTAAGGCTGTAAACCACTTTTGATTTGATTTATTAGCTGTAAAAACTCAGTTTAGTAGGTTTGGAGCAATGTTTTCTGGCTCTTTTAATAGATAATTATTATAGTTTGGATATTTTCTCTTTTTCCTAATGATTGATTGGATCTCGAGCTCCTTTAAAAGTCTGTATACTAGGCGTTTCTTAATGGGGATTTTTCGTCCGATTTTCTAGTAAACTTGTCCGCACTTTTTTTATTTATATTTAATTCTATAAAAAGTAAAATAAAAAAAACCTTGAAATTACAAGGTTTTTCATCATATTCTCTCAACTACAACTGCAGTTCCATAAGCAACGATCTCACTCATGTTTTGACCAATTTCTCCAGAATCGAAGCGCATCATAATAATTGCATTTGCATCCATTTCACTAGCATTTTTAGTCATTCGATCCATCGCTTCTTTTCGTGCATCCTCAAGCATTGCAGTGTATTGTTTGATTTCTCCACCAACAAGACTTTTTAGACCAGCTAAAATATCTCCACCTAATCCGCGACTTCGAACGATTACACCAAATACAGGACCTTTCACTTCTACTACTTTGTAGCCTTCAATGTTTTCAGTTGTAACTACCATCATAAATATCACCCCATAAAATTTTTTCTACGTATAAAGTAATAATTCGTGTACACGAATATAATCCCTTTATAAAATATTGAATAATGTATGTCATTCATTATTAAGAATAGCATTTTCTGTTAAAATTTGTAAGACAAGTTTTTCTACCTCGACAGGAGACTTCTTATTTACATTTATAAATTTAGTATTAAACTGCTTATACCAGTCTTTTTCATATAAATATAACTCCATATTTTGATTAAATGAATTTCTTCTTTTTGATAAATCATTTTGTTTTCTATATTGTAGTGTTTCTAAATCAGCATCTAAGTAGAAAATTAAATCTGATCTGCATTTCCTTAGTTCACCAAATTCATCTTTTAAACGATTTTCAATATCCCATAAGTAACCGTTTGCGATTGGAAAATACAGTGTGTAGAATTCGATATCCTCTGGACCTCGATCTAAAATGACAAGGTTATTATTTAATTGTTCAAAGCGCTTAATTTCTGTCTCAATAAACAATTTTTGGTTTTCAATAAACCCTTCTAAAGTATGTAAATCAAGTTTCAAATTATTCCTTTTATTAACAATTGGATATGGATTTTCATATATTACTTGAATGCGTTGGAATTGTTTCTCTAATGTTTTCGCTAAAGTTGTTTTCCCAACAGCCATTCCACCCTGAATTGAAATAATTTTGTTCATATTATCACCTACCCATTATTAAATTTTTTATGGATTCAATTATCATTCAAATTAAGCCAATCATATTTCATCATAATATTCTCGTCTTCTAAATACCAACAAATAACAATTTGGACTATAATAATACTATATTGTTATTTCATTTAAGAAGTATTAAGGAGAATATATGGTTAGATTTTTCATCACAATCGGAAGTTTACTAATAGTATTATTTCTTTTTTATGGTCCAATTCCGAGTTTGTTAACAAGGCTATTCAATTTGTTTTCAATTAATCAAGTTTCAAACCGAAAAAAACAAATCGCTTTAACTTTTGACGATGGTCCACATCCGGTTTATACGCCTTTACTTCTTGATTTATTAAGGTCCCATTCAATAAAGGCAACTTTTTTTGTATTAGGTTCCGAAGCAGAAAAGCATCCTGCGATTATTAGAAGGATACACGAAGAAGGGCACTTACTTGCTATTCACAATTATAAACATAAATGTAATTGGTTTCTTAGTCCGAATTCCTTAAAAAATCAAATAGATAAGACTGCTGATATTATAAAGAATTTAACTAACTATGATCCGATTTTTTATCGACCGCCTTGGGGACTTGTTTCACTACCGCTTTTATTCCAAAAGAAATACCGGCTAATTTTATGGTCTGTCATGGCAAATGATTGGAGCAGTAAACATGGAAGTCAAGGCATATTAAACCGTTTAATAAAACAAACTAAATCAGGATCAATTGTGTTATTACATGATAATGGGGATACAGTTGGTGCAGATGAGGACGCACCTAGCCATACAATCGAAGCTTTAGAAAGCTATATTTTACAATGTTTTGAAAATCAGTATGAGTTTGTACTAATTAATGAATAGTTTAAAAAGTCAAAAGAGAGTTCATCTGGACTCTCTTTTCATAATGTATAAATGATCCGAAATTCCCCATATTCTCACATCTAATCATTTAAAACTTTACTTGCATATTTTCCAAACAAAAAAAAGACCGAACTAGAAGTCATTTTACAGGACTTTTAGGACAGCCTTTTATTAAAATTTTTGGAAATTGAACTGAAAATATCATTAACAATTAACTGTGAACTAAATCCTTTATTTAATGTCGTTAATGAATATTTCATCTGTTCCAAACAATTTGCCTTAAAAAGAATTCGATTAATATAAAATGTTAATTCTTGAATTGATTTTACTGTTACAGAAGCTCCAGCATTTTCGAAAATTCGTGAATTTTCTTTCTCCTGACCAGGTGTTGGTTTGTATAGGATTGTCGGTAAACTACAAGCAATGCTTTCCGATAATGTGATTCCACCAGGCTTAGTAATTAACAAGTCAGATTTTCTATATAAATTACGAATATCGTTTACATAACCAAATACTTGTAACCGCTCTTCATATACTTCTTTCAAATTAATTAATTTATTATAAAGAATTCGATTATAGCCACAAACAACTGTAAGATTAAGTTTTGTATCAATCAGTAACTGCTTGGCCATTTTTTCAACATCTTTTAATATTCCAACTGCCCCAGCAACTATTAAAATTTGATGCTTAGACTTAGATATACTTGATTGTTCGTTTAAAACATCCACTTCTTTAAATTCTTGTCGGAGTGGAATACCACTTACAAATATTTTTGATAAAGATACACCTAGATTCACCATTTGCTGAATTAAGCCTTCTGTTGCAATATAGTAGCGATCAATTTCATTATGAATCCATGATCGGTGAATATAATAATCGGTAACAACTGTAAATAATTTACATGGATGGGAAGAATACTTTTTCCATTTCGCAACTGATCCAACAGGAAATGTAGTTATAATAATATCTGGCATCTCGTTTTGGAGAATACTTTTTATTTTCCTCCCACATAATTCCAATAACCTGTCAAAAATAACTGTGCTAAATAATTTTTCTGTCCCATAAAAGAACCATTTATAAATTGTTTGAGCATGTTGGAATAATTGTAAATGGATACTTTTAGCGAAAACATTTATTGTTGGATATGCTTCTTTGTATATATCTATAATTGTAACGTCCTTAAAGTTAACTTGTTCAAATTCACTTTTTAACGCATTTGATACTTGCTTATGCCCGTTTCCAAAACTTGATGTAACTACAAGTATTTTAGGCTGCACTCCCATAATGACCAACCTCTCGCAAAAAGACAATATATTTAAATGAAAGTATGAATTAACATTGAGATTACTACTGCAAAGGATAGAAAGTAATGCCAGTTTTTATCCTTACGTTTATATCGTAAAAATCCAAAAATACCTAATGGTAGTAATAGCAAATAGGTTATTACACCAGAAATATAAACAGCATCAGTTTTCCATTCAAAGAACGTCATAATAACAGAATGGACTGTGACTAAAGCAAAAGTAATTAGCGCGATTGGTACATGGATTAATTTGCACCATTTCAGTAATATACTTAAAAATCTCTTTAATCCTTTATAGTCCTTTAGTTTCTTTAATCTGATTAATAAATATAAAGGAAACAGAATAAATGCTGCAAATACTCCTAGCCTTCCAATGGATCCTTTATCTTTTGCATAAAATTTTAATGGATTCATTTCATGAAAACCATGTTGCAAACCATTTTGTATATGTGGACCTATATTCATTGTTAATTCAGATCGATGCATCGTTTTCCACGAAGCAAGAATAAAAATAACAATTGAAATTACTAATGCTATATAAATTAATTTTCTCTCAGATTTATTTTTTATCCAATTACTAATCATTTTGTTAATTCCTTTCAATTTGAGCAGAAAAAATAGAAAATAAATGATCCATTTTTAGTAAGCTTTCAAGGAAAAGCCAACTTATACTATTTCCGCTATTTTTTTATACTAAATGTACAAAATAAAAGTGAAAATTTAATGAAAATAGTATAAAAATTAGTTGAATTTATAAATTTTGTTTTAATTTACTTTCCTTACTAAATTTCTTAAATAAATCCACTATTATTGGTATTATTGAAACAAAAATTATGCCAATCGTTAATAAACCAAAATGATTTTTAATAACGGGAATATTACCGAAAAAGTAACCTAATGACACCATTAAACCAACCCAAATGGTTGCACCGAAAATATTGTACGGTATAAATTTGGAATATTTCATCTCGCCAACCCCTGCAACAAACGGTGCAAATGTTCTAATAATAGGAATAAATCTTGCTAATACAATAAACTTAGGACCTTTTTTGTTATAAAAATCTTCAGTTTCACGTATGTATTTTGAATTTATTTTTTTACTTTTAATTAATTTTCTTCCTAGTTTGTTACCAATTAAATAATTCAATGAATCACCTATGGTTGCTGCGATTATTAAAAGAATTAATAGCACATAAAAATTTAATAAATGTAAAGCTGACAGTGCGCCTGCTGTAAAAATTAATGAATCTCCTGGTAAAAACGGTGTCACAACAAGTCCGGTTTCCAATAAAATAATTACAAGCAAAATGATATATGTTAATGATCCATAATGTTGAACAAATGATAATAAATGCTGATCTAAATGCAAGATCAGATCAATAAAATTTTTAACAATCTCCATGTAAATCCTCCCAAATCTCTTTTTATAGCTTATCTATTTTTAATAACTTGGAATAATTTTGAAATAGGAATTTTAATCGTAAAAGTACTCCCTTTTCCAAGTTCACTATTCACTATAATTTCCCCATGAAAAGAATCAATAATCGATTTGGCGATTGATAATCCAAGTCCAGTGTTTCCCTCTTCCCTAGACCTATGCTCCTCTATACGAAAAAAACGATTAAAAATTTTCTCTTGTAATTCCGGAGCAATCCCAATTCCATTATCAATTATTTCAAAAAAGAAGTATTTTGCTTTTTTCTCTATCATTACATAGTAATTTAGTGAAATCGTACTTTGTTCAAATGAGTATTTCAGTGCATTATCAACAAGGATGCTAATCAACTGCTTAAAACTTTCTTGATTCGCCTTAATGATAAATTGTTCTTCATTCATCATGTGAATATGTTGTTTTTTCTCAGTTGCTTTGTATTGCCACGCCTTTTGTATTTGTTCAGTAAATGTATCAATCCTAAATTCTTCAATATTTACTTTGGCGATTTGTTTGTTATCGAGTCTTGCTAGAAAAAGTAATTGATGAACGAGATTACGTGTATCACTCAATTCCTTTTTTAAATCGGATAATGTCTCTTGTCCAAAATCAGATAGGCGGTCTTGTTCAGTATTTAGTACATCAATACCTGCTTGTAATACAGATAACGGCGTTCTTAGTTCATGCGATGCGTTTTCTACAAACTCTTGCTGTTCTTTATAAGATTTAATAATCGGTTCCATTGCCTGACTTGTAATTTTTTTGCCAAAGTAATACGCCATAAAACAAAAGATTATTGAAAGTAGAAACGAGATACTAATAAACTGTTTTATTAAATAAACAACCGACGACAAATCTTTACCACTATAAATCGTTCCGATGTAATGATTTGATGAATCGAATATTTTTTCCGTAACAATCATTAAATTTAATTCTTCTTTATCGTGAGGGGCTATTCGTTTTATTACTGCCTTATTTTGATTTGGGTTGATCTTATTTAAAACTTTTTCAATATCGATTGTATACCCAGGTGTCGTTTCATCATAGATTTCATATACATTATTTTTATTTAGAAAATAATTAAAATAAACTTTTTTACGATTATGTTTTCTAGGGGTAGTATTATTATCAGTAGTAAGAGATGAAGCATTTATTTTTACTTCTTTTACTTCTGCTTTTAAAACTGCAATTAGATCACTCTTTTGGTCTAAATAAATATAAAAAGACAATACAACCCCAACTGAAATATTAAATAATATAATGAAAATCATTAAAATTCTAAGATTAAAAAATGTTAATTGCTTGCTGATTTGTTGAAATAATGATGTTTCATTTTTCGATTGTATATCCAACACCTCTAACACTCTTTATATAAGTTTTCTGATTTGGTAGATCAATTTTTTTTCTAAGGTTTTTTACATAAGCATCAACTGCATTGCTTGTAACTTCTGATTCAATCCCCCAAACTCTTTCAAATATTATTTCTCTAGTGAGCACGATTCCTCTATTTTTCACTAATAAATCAAATAATTGTAACTCCCTTTGAGTTAAAATGATTTGTTCATTTCCTCTATTTAAACTAAAGTTTGTCCGATTATAAGTTAAGTCTTCAATCGTAATAAGTTCTTCTTGAAGTGGCGCAAAATTTCGACGGTTAAGCACTTTAATTCTTGCAGCAAGTTCACTAAAATCAAATGGTTTAATTAAATAATCATCCGCTCCAGCTTCTAATCCTTCAACACGGTGATTAATACTATCCCTTGCGGTTAACATTAAAATCGGCCCTTTAAACCCTTTGCTCCTTAACCTTTTGCATATTTCTAACCCACTAATTTCAGGTAACATCCAGTCTAAAATAAGTAAATCAAAATCATAGTGAATAGCTAATTCCAATGCTTGTTTTCCGTTAGTTGTCCATTCGATTTGAAATGGCGTTTGTGTTTTTAATAAATGAGTCGTCAGCTTTCCTAATTTTTGATCGTCCTCTGCAAATAAAATCTTCAATTTTGATCTCCTCTATTTATGTTCTTTAGTCATTAGAGATTAATTTCTTTCTTAGATTTAAAGGTAATTTTTTAATTATTATTTCGTAAAATCTCAATAATATTTTCATTAATGGTTCTGTAAATGACGTAGTTTTTAGTACGATTGTTGCCGATATTGCAGCTAAAATAAATGCTCCAATAATATCAAATGGATAGTGTACTCCTACATAGATTCGTGAAATTCCAACCAATATCGCCCATGCAAGTACATATTTAGCTAAACTATTTTTTCTAAGTAATAATATAATTGCAGTAGAAAATACCAGTGTCCCGTGATCACTTACAAAAGATGAATCAGAGGAATGTGTAATTAGTTTATTCACATGATGATTAACAAACGGTCTGGCGTGATAATAAAATTGATGGATTATAAAGTTACAACCAAGTGCTAGTATAAGAGTTAAAACAATATAAAAAGCAGTATATTTGCGTACATTACCTTTTTGAAACCATAAATAGCACAAAAGTGCGATTAGAATTAAAATGGCAGATTTAGATAAAAAGATCATCAAGTTATCTAAAATCGGCCAATTGCCAGCTAATCCATTGATGAGTTTAAATATTGTGTAGTTCATTTAAATTTCCTCCATTTTTTAGTTCGGAAATGATTATACAAAAGTTTTATGAAAAAATGATGAAAAAAAAAGAAAGATTATTGGTAAATGAAAAAGGACCTATTAAAAAATAGATCCTTTTTGTTTATTCATTATCATTTTCGAATACATGTTTATATATTACTTCTGCTAGTTCTTTTTCTACATCGAATCTTGTATTTTGTGTTAGATCGAATTGGCTTCCGTTTAAAATAAAGATGATGCCAAATTGTTTTTCTTCATGCCAATATAGATTGCTGATTAAACCGTATGCTTCACCTGAATGTCCAATCATTTCATTATATTCAGGAAGGAAGTCGTGAGTAATATGAAAACCAAGACCCATTTTACTAAAAAAATGATTCTCTTCTTCTCTTGACCATTGAATTGATTTCATTAATTTAGACGTTTTTGGTTCTAGAATTTGTTTTCCGTTTAGCTTTCCATTTAACATATGTGCTCTTAAAAATTTACTTAATTCAATTGCAGTTGTCCTTAGTCCACCTTGTGGTTCAAATAAGCCTCCGTGATTTCCTATTGTATAATCATCCCAATAATTTTCTGGATATTCATTTTGTTTAACATCTTCAATTGTTATTTTAAAGCTTTGCATATCATTATTATGTTCATAAAGGTTTGCAAGTTCATTGCTGCTATTAATATTTGAATAGGAAAAAGCTACATTCTTCATTTCTAAAGGATCAAAGATTGTTTGTTTAATGTATTGATCAAATCGTAACTTCGAGATTTTTTCAATAATTGCACCACAAATAATAGCTCCAATATTCGAATATACAAATTGACTTCCTGGTTTCCAGTCACCCCAAATTTCTTTCATAAAATATTTACCATTTTCAATAAGTAAATCTTTAAGTTGTAATGAAAAATTTGAATGACCTTCTCTTATAAACTTTGCATAAATGCTGTTGGATAGTTCGTCTGAGTTGAGAGATGATGTATGGGTTAAGATTTGTCTGATTGTAATAGCTTCATTTGGAAAATTTGGATTTCTTACTTCGAAGCCTAGATAGAGACTAATATCTTCATCTAATTTTAGTAAATTCCTTTCAAATAATTGCATAATTGCTGTTGCAGTAAAAAGTTTGGAAATTGAAGCAATACGAAACATCGTATTTTCAGTAACTGGCTCTTTTGTTTCTAAATTTCGATAACCAAAAGCATCTGCCCAAATAAGCTGTTCATTTAATACAGCTGCTGCCTGACAACCGACAATTTTATATTTTTCCATAACTATTTGAATATCTTTAGTGATATTTTTATTTTTTTGTAAATCAAATTTGTTTGGCAAATATACCATCTCCAGTCCTGAGAATTTAGTGAAAATTATGTAAAAAACTGTAAATTTTCGCTGTAGAAAAATATTTTTTAAATGAAGCGTTTACAAAATTATTTTAATATTGTAATAGGGCTTTCCTGTTGCTAAAATGAATCTTAGAAAATGGATTTAAGGGGATAGAACGAATGATTTTGATTGAGGTTTTTGTTTATGCAGGAATTATCGCTGCGAGCATTTCAGGTACTTTGGTTGGTATTCAAAAGAAGTTAGACTTATTTGGTGTTGTTTTTTTAGCTGCATGTACAGCATTGGGCGGTGGATTAATTCGTGATATTATTTTAGGTCAAACTGTACCGAATGCTTTTGCAAAACCTCAATACTTTATCGTAAGTGCAGTTGTTTCAATTGTAACATGGTTATTTTATCAACATACAAAGCAATTCCAAACAACTTTAATTCTTACTGATGCAATCGGTCTTGGTGTTTTTACTGCTGTAGGTTCATACTCAGCTATTGATCATGGGTTAAAAGGTTCTTTTTTAATTATTTCAATGGGATTAATCACTGGAATCGGTGGTGGAATTATGCGTGATGTATTCGCTAGAGAAATTCCATTTGTATTCCAAAAAGAAATTTATGCAATTGCAGCCATTATTGGTTCTGTGACAATTTTATTTACACATGGCGAATTTACGAAGCTTCAATCTTTATATATTTGTTTTCTAATTACAACAGCTATAAGAATTATTGCTGTAAGATACAAAGTTAATTTCCCTATTAGAAAAGTTAATGATAAATCATTTATAGCTTAGCATAATTGTTAAGCTATTTTTAATGGTCCTAATTAACTATCAATTAGGACCATTAATCATTTACTTAGAAACACAATTTGATTCTAAGAATTCTTTATATAAAATTTCTTTTTGTACATATTCTTTTAATTCATCAATTACATCAGCTACTTTAGCAAAAGCTTCAGGTTTTACGATTGTATCATTTTCGAAATCAACTGGATCTAAAATTAATTGTTTCGGTAATGCATTTCCATACACTCCACGCACTACTGTTCTCATATTATTTAAAGCATTGATACCGCCTTTTCCACCACCAGCTACTGCTAATAATGAAATTGGCTTTTTCTTGAATGGCTCAGAACCTAATAGCTCTACTAAGTTTTTTAAAGCCCCGCTCATCGCATTATTGTACTCTGGTGTACACATAATGATCCCATCTGCTTTTACTAATGCTTCTTTAATTGATTTAACTGAATCTAATTCTTTTTGCGCAAGCTCTCCATTATAAAGAGGAACTTGTTCAACAGCTAAATCTATAACTGAATAATTATAAGATTCTGCAATTTGTTTTGCTAAGAATCTAGTTCTCCCATTAGCTCTTGGTGTACCATTGACTACAACGATATTCATTTATTTTCCCCTCACATTGTCAAATATTAATTGTAGTTTTTTGACAAACTTCTTCAAATTCTTTGAAACTACATTTTATAGTATAAATGAAATTTAAACATTTGCCCAATATTTTAGGTGTGAATTTAAAGAATAATTAGACTTGAAATATTTTGAACAAGAATTATATTAATTAATAAGACCTACTTCCACCTTTTTTTTAAAGTACACCTATTTTCTATGATTGATATAATAATATAGATTAGTATATACTTATTTGACAGAATATTGAATTTACAATCGAAATGGATGTGAAGCGTATTGGGGAAAATGGCAGGAAATAAAAAGGCAACCATTAGTATAATGATCGCAATGGCTACATTTGGAACAGTGGGCTTCGTCGCACCTAAAACAGGACTAGAAGCAATTGATTTAGTGTTCATAAGATGTGTTTTTGCGAGTATATTTTTAATCTCTGTTTGGTATTTTTCAGGATTAGCGAAAAGAGAAATATTTAATAAAAAAGATATTACTCTCTCATTGTTTAGCGGTATCTTATTAGTATTGAATTGGGTATTCTTATTTAAGTCATTCGAAAATTTATCTGTGACAATTTCAATTTCAATTTACTACTTAGCTCCAGTTATTTTATTTTTATTAGGAAGCTTAATTTATAAAGAAAGAATAACATTAGTACCGTTATTGGGCGTTTTAAGTAGTTTTATCGGATCAATTCTTTTATCGGGACTGGCTTCTGATTTTTCAATTGATAAACTACTTTCTTCAGGAGTTATTTGGGCTTTTCTCGCTGCAATTTTTTATGGATTTTTATTGATTGTAAATAAAGGAATCACACAAACAAGCTCGTACTTTACTACATTGCTACAAACAACATTAGGCTTTCTACTATTAATTCCTTTTGTTAAGTTTGGTTCGTTTCAACACTTACATCTTGAAAACTGGAGTTTTATTTTAATAATCGGTTTTGTACATACTGGCATCATATATGCATTATTTTTTGGTAATATTCGATTTTTACCTTCTAATATGATTGCAGTATTAACATTCTTAGATCCTGCGGTTGCTATTGTGTTAGATACAGTAATTACTGGATTTAAACCAACAAAAACACAAGTAATTGGAATTTTTCTAACATTTTTAGGTATTGCCTTAATTTTACTACTGAATTCTCCGAAAAAAGTATCGCAAAATTCGAATGAAAAAATAGCAAATTAAATATTCATACTGCAAAAGAACTGTATCTACATTGTCAAATAATACTAAAAAGACTATAATAAAAATATATAGAATATAATAAAAAGGGATGTGCTGCGAACACACCCCTTCCGAGTAGTGATTGTAAAGTTGCTTTCCTCGGATCCCAGTGAAGAAATAATCACCACAACCAGTCGAGGGGTACGGTGGTTATTTTTTTTTGCTCATAGAAATGATAATACCGATTATGCTAAAGATTACAGTTGCAGTTATTCCAACACATTGAATAATTAAATTTGCAATCTCATAACCAGTCACCATATCACCTCCCTTCTTACCGAAGAAAGGCACCCACCACAACTCTACTCTACCTAATTTTACCATAATTCTATCTAAATTACCAGAATGTACGTTCTGTTTTTTGCTTTTAAAAATTGAACTGATATACGAATTTCTGAACGTTACTAGCTATATAAATAAAAAAACTCATCTGTAATTTTCACAAACGAGTTTTAGATCAAATTATTTTATTCTTTTTTAATTTAAAAGATATGTCATCAATAAAATTACAAATACCGATAAACCTGCTGATATTTTTAAGTTCCTACCTAAATTTAAATGATTCATCATATCTCCTACTTTCAAAAATATTATTTTTCTGATATAGTTACAACTTGTTGTTTTTCATAGATATTTTAGAAAATTCGTTAATTGCTACAAGTTCATCATACTAAATATTCTGTTTTATTACCATGAATAAAATGTGAACAATATTCTTTGAACGTTTTCCAACAATATTAACTGTTATATTGACATACTTATTTACTCGAAAGCATAATAAAAAACTCATTTCAAATTTACTTTGAAGATGAGTTTTTTTTTCGTTAATTATTTTGAATCAAACGTTGATATACTGCCATCATATCTCGTTTATTAAGTTCTCTAATTCGATTAAATATTGGAATATCTTTAACTTCCTCTGATAATTGGTTTTCAGGAACAACATCACTTACTTTACCAGTAAGCCACGTTTCAACCTCTACTTCTTCAACTAGCTGTTGACGTCCACTTTCATTGATTCCACTTGCTAAACAGCTAACACAAGGTATTGTTAATTTATATACTCCGTCATGAAGATTATCTTCAGAAATTACTTTCTTTCCTTTACAGAACGGACAAGGATTGCTTGCTTTTACTTTATTAATTAGTGTAACGATTTTTTTATAGCCAAATGCTTCATAAACATATGTTAGTTTTTTGAATTTACCATTTGTGAAATACTTGTCTATAATTTCTTCTCTAGTTTCATATATGTCTTTAAAATCAGTTAGCGTTACTAAGTTTTTACTGCTTATTTCTTCAATATTTGTTTTAATGCGATCCCAAAATGGTAATGCATTTTGTAATACTACTTCATATCCCACAAAACTTGCTTGTTTTATTTCTAGCATTTTTAAGGCAACTTGTTGTTCTCGAGAAAGCAATGAAACTTCTACAGTTAAGGCAGTTTCTCCACCAACGATTGATTTTATTTTTTCTAAGACTGGCAGTTGGCCAACTGTTTTGATCACTTGATCTACTGGTTGATTTATAATCTCACGAATATCAAATTCACCAAACATTAATTTTTTGCGGTGCTTTAATACTGTCCCTTTACAAATTGGACATAAGATTTGTTCTTTTGAAGTCTTCATATCCTCTTTAATAGATGATTTTGAAATTGACATATATCTTCCAATGATAATGTTAAAGCCTTCCCATAATCTTTGGGTTTTTCCTGCTTTGTCATAAAATGTTTGATCCCAGTATCCATATAAAAAAGTATGTTTTTCGGCTTCATTCATCTCATTATAACTTTTACTAATATCTTGACCTAGTTCATTTCTAATTTCATCAAAAAGGAATTGTAATTTTGGATATTGGTAATATTTTAACACTTCCATTACATCTGGATGTAATAACCCTTCCCAAAAAGGTACATCTTTATTTTGGATTACTACATTGATATCAAATTTTTCAATTACTCGACGACCAGAACATGATGGACAATGATTATCTTGACTATAAAAGTCAAAACTTCTTGTATCTTTGTTAGTCGGATGTGCCGCTACAATTTGATTGATTAGCCCACCAATTTCATACAAGAATGTATATTGACTATATAAATGTCTTTCTAAATCGATTGCTATAACAGGAACAATCGCATCTGATTCATATTCTCCATAAATAAGTCTTGCCATTGATGAAAGACTTTTTAAAATTCCACCTTTATAGATGTTTTCTGCATTTTTAAAATAATTTATCTGATTTTCTTGTATATATCGAACGCCATTTTGTACTTTAAGAGCAGATGAAATATGCGTATGACGCTCAGATTTATCTGTTTTTATATGATTAAAATGGTCATCATGACTAACAACATCCAGTAGTTCAACATGGCTAGTCTTTCTTTTGCCAAAATCTACAATATAATCCGAGCTTTCTAACATGTATGCATTATGTTCAATCATCATAATGGAGATCGAATCATCTTTTAGAATTTCTCGAACACTATCGATGAATTGATTTAAAATATTTTGCGATAAACCTTTAGAAGGTTCATCGAAAATGAATAGCGTATGCGGATTTCTTGAATTCGAAAATAATTCAGATACTAAATGGACACATTGAAATTCGCCTGTTGATAGTGTTTGTGTTTTTCTTTCTAGCGTAAGATAGCCAAGACCGAGTTTAATTAGTAAGCTTAATCGTTTATGTGCGATGTCTTCATTCGGTAGTTCCGGAAGTATATCTTCAATTGAGCGTTGAAAAATATCATCAATTTCATCACTATATTTTGTTAATTTTCTTTTAATATCTAAAAATGTAGCAACCGTTGATCGGCTCGTAATTGATTGGTTGCGATCCTGTCCAACCATCACTAATTTATCTTTTGGATATCGCTTTAAAAAATCTTTAGACATACACTCATTTACTAGAGTTGATTTCCCGCATCCAGACTCGCCTGTAAATGTTATCAGTCTATTTTTAGGGATTTGAATTTCAGCAATTTGGATATTACGACAATGTAGATCTTTAAATTCATAATACTCACTTGGCATAGCCTTATTTCGTTCCCAATAAATTGGCTTTGGTCGCGGAGATTCTTCTACGATTTTCCCACCATATTTACCACTTCCTGGTCCGAAAAATACTTGATCATCTGTCGCATTTAACACTGTATCGGAATGGTCAATTAACCAAATTTGGTTTTTAAATCCTAATTCTTTTATCTCATCTAAAATTCTAATTAAGGTTTCATGATCAAGACCAACTGAAATTTCATCAATGATAATAATTGTATTTTCACTAGTTGCCATAAATTCCCCTAGGTAAAGTCGCGTTAATTCTCCACCAGATAAAGTGCCAGTAATTCGATTTAATGATAAATAGCCAATATTCATTTTAATAATATTATTAAGTAAATGCTGTTTTGCCTCGCCAATATGTAATTCATCCGCAAGAGATAAGATTGTTTCAACACTTAAATTATTAATATCGGAAATAGAATGTGGCCTACCAAATAACTCTATTTTAAATTCCTCAACCTTTTGATTATAACGTTTTCCTTTACATTTTTTACATTCAATATTTTTCGTAATGCCACGGCCTTTACAATCAGGACACCAACCTAATTCATTATTAAACGAAAAAACTTCAGGTGATTGATGAAACAGTTCACCAAGTCTCACACGGATGTCTTTAAAAACACCAGTATGTGTTCCAAGGGTAGAACGTGGATTAGTAGAAATAGATGATTTACCAAGGAATAGTACTAATGGCATATCTTCCATATTAATCGCACTAAAGTTTGTTTCCATTATGTTTGGAAATAAATATTGATATTCTGCTTTAGGTAATAATGAAACCAATCTTTTCTTTGATTCCTCACCAATTGTTTGACAAAAAGTTGTTTTACCAGAACCAGATAATCCTGCAATTCCTAACGAATGATTCTCAGGTAAAATTGCATCTAATTTATTAATATTATTTGCAATTAATTGACTTATTTTCAAATTCATATCCTCTCTTGTCTCATAATATTTAATTTAATTATGTATGTTCATTCCTTATATGACCTTTAATTAATACAAATATACTTACATTATTTATTTTAACAATTTAAGACAATTCAATCTATATTCTGCAAATAATTAAATCAACTTTAAAAGTGGATTTTCACTAAAAATTCAATAAAACGAAATTTAATTTCTTGATTTTTTAGATTATTTTGAAATTTTGTTTCAAATTTTATAGACATAACTTTCCATTTTTGGTAGTTTTATATTATGTAAACGCTACTATTTTAATAGAAAGTATGGTGGAATACTTATGAAGAAAAGAAAACTTGGAAAATATGCGATTGCTGCTACTGTAGGTGCATCACTATTATTGCAACAAATCCAAAATGTTCACGCAGAAACTACTTCACAGTACTCAGTCCCGCCTAAGCATGAACTACGAGCAGCATGGATTGCATCAGTAACAAACATTGATTGGCCATCAGCAACTGGATTGTCTGAAATGCAACAAAAATCGGAGTTTATTAAACTATTAGATGACGTAGAAAAGATGGGAATGAATTCGGTAGTTGTTCAAATTAAGCCGACAGCTGATGCCTTTTATCCTTCAAATTATGGTCCGTGGTCTAAATATTTAACTGGTACGCAAGGTAAAGACCCAGGCTATGATCCACTTGCATTTATGGTTGAAGAAGCACATAAACGTAATATTGAATTTCATGCATGGTTTAATCCATATCGTATTACAATGCCACGTACGGAACCAGGTGATGCTACATTAGCTGATTTAAATACTTTAGCCGACAATCATCCTGCAAGAAAGCATCCTGATTGGGTAATTCCATATGGAAAGCAATTATATTTTGATCCAGGTAATCCAGATGCTCGTCAATTTATTATTGATGGAATTATGGAAGTTGTAAAAAAATATGATATTGATGCAGTGCATTTGGACGATTATTTTTATCCCTATCGTATTGCAGGGCAAGAATTTCCTGATCAGGCTTCATATGTAAAATATGGTAAGCAAAAATTTGCTAATATCGACGATTGGCGTCGTGACAATGTTGATCAATTCGTAAAACTACTTCACAATTCTATTAAAAAAGAAAAATCCTATGTCAAGTTTGGTATTAGTCCATTCGGAGTTTGGAGAAATATCGCCAAAGACCCTACTGGTTCAAATACAACTGCCGGTCAAACGAATTACGATGATCTATTTGCAGATACTAGAGATTGGATTAATAAAGATTACCTAGATTATATTACTCCTCAAATTTACTGGAATATTGGATTTGATGCTGCTGCTTATGATACTCTAGCCAATTGGTGGTCCAATGAAGTAAAAGGTAAGAATATTGATTTATATATTGGACAAGCAGATTACAAAATTAACGCTAACAATGAAGCGTGGGCGCAACCTGATGAATTACCAAATCAAATTGCCTTAAATCGCACTATTCCTGAAATTAAAGGTAGTATGCATTTTTCAATTAAAGACTTGAATCGTAATCCACTTGGTATTAAAGATCGATTAAGCCAAGATGTATATAAAACAAAAGCATTAATCCCATCGATGCCTTGGTTAGATGACCAAGCACCAAAGAAACCGAAATTTGAAAATGCTGTTCGTACAAAAGATGGAATTCAGCTTACTTTAAATACTCATCCGAATGATAAAGATGTTTCCTATTATGTTGTCTATCGATTTGATGGAACACATAAAGACAGTACAGATGATCCAAGAAACATTTTAACGACAGTTCGTAAATTAGAAAGTGGTAAAACAACTTATCTTGATACAACTGCAAATATAAATGAAGACTACACATATGAAATAACTGCGGTAGATCGACTTCATAATGAAAGTAAAGTAAGTAATCAAATAAAAGTGAAAGCTGGAAAGAAATAATCAAAAATTAAAAGAGCTTCCATTTTTGTGGAAGCTCTCATTAATACAAGCATTTTAAACAGTTGCAGACTTCATAATTACAGCTTTTATCATAAAATAACTAATTTCAGCAGGCAATTCATCCTTAATTGGTCTTAACTTCTCGCTTCCAACTATTTTAATTACTTCCTTAATTTGGTTTTCAAGATCACTTGGAACTACTTCATCCCAATCAAATTGATCATCTTCCATTGCACCTTGTAGAATATGATTTTCAACTGTAGTTGTGTTTAAACCTCTCTCATTTGCAATTTCAGCAATCGTAAGACCATTTTGATAAGATTCAAATGAGATTGTATGAGAACTCACTTTTTTTATGGTTTGAGTTTTCGGTCGCACTATTTGCTCTTCAATCTGATTATCTTCTTTATATTTCTGGATTACTTCTATAAATTGCTTACCAAATTTTTGTTGTTTTTGTAATCCGACACCTTTTGCCTGTAGAAATTCCTCTTCAGTAGTAGGTAATAAGTTACATAAATCTCGTAATGTACTATCAGAAAAAACAACAAACGGTGGTACACCAAGTTCGCTAGCAATTTCTTTTCGTAAACTACGTAATTGATTAAATAAATCATTATCAACATTAGTTGTTTCAACTACTTGGATATCTTCTTTTTTCATTACATTTATTTTATTTAATAAAACTTCTCTTCCACTATTTGTAACCGTTAATAATGGAAATTTGCCACTAGTAACGCCAATATATTGTTCGGATGTTAAATAATCGATTAAATCTCCAACACTTTTAAGCGTTCGACCTTTGAATAATCCGTATGTCGTTAATGTATGAAAATTAAAGTCTAGTAATTTTTTATTCGTAGAACCGGTTAAAACTGAAGCTACCATCGTTTTACCGAATCGTTCTCCCATTCGAATGATACAGGATAAAACAATTTGAGCATCAATCGTAATATCAATTGCAGTACGTTGATCGATGCAATTACTACATTTCCCGCAAACATGTTCACTTTCATCACCAAAGTATTTTAAAATAAAAGCCTGTAAACATGTTTCGCAATAGCTGTAATCTTTCATTGATTGTAGCTTTGAAATTTCTTGTTTCAGTCTTTTTGGATCAAAAGTAGACTGCTCAATTAAAAATCTTTGAATTTGTACATCTTGTGCACTAAAAAGTAATATGCACTCACTTTCTAAGCCATCTCGCCCAGCTCTTCCTGCTTCTTGATAGTAACTTTCCATGTTTTTAGGCATTTGGTAATGGATTACGTAACGTACATTACTTTTGTCAATTCCCATTCCAAATGCATTTGTAGCAACCATCACATTAATATTATCTTGTAAAAATGCGTCTTGTTGTTTTGATCGCTCAACATCGCTTAAACCTGCATGGTATTTACCAACAGAAATACCAAGATTCTTTAACTTAATTGTAATATTATCTACTTCTTTTCTAGTTGCAGCGTAAATAATACCAGATTCGTTTTTATTTTGTTTTATGTAATTATTTATATAATCTAATCGATTTTGACCTCTTATCACTTTAAATGACAAATTTTCTCGTTCAAATCCTGTAATAATCGCGGTTTCCTCTATAATACCTAGCTGATCACAAATATCAGATTTAACTTGCGGAGTTGCAGTTGCAGTTAGGGCTAATATTGTAGGTTTTGTAGGAAGCTCTTGAATTAAGTTTTTTATGCGTAAGTAGCTTGGCCTAAAATCATGTCCCCATGAAGAGATACAGTGAGCTTCATCTACAGCAACGAGTAAAATTGGCAATTTTTTCAACTCATTTATAAAACTTTCTGATTCCAATCGTTCTGGAGCAACATATAAAATTTTATACTCTCCATAGCTTAAATCCATCATTCTTTCATTTACTTCATTATAAGAAAGTGAACTATTAATAAATGTGGAAGGTATACCTACTTGATGCAATGCATCTACCTGGTCTTTCATTAATGAGATTAAAGGAGAAATGACGAGGGTAACTCCTTGGAGAATAGTCGCTGGAATTTGATAACAAATCGACTTTCCACCACCTGTTGGCATAATACCAGCCGTGTGTTTGCCTGATAAAACTCGTTCAATAATTTGTTCTTGTCCCGCTCTAAAATTTTCATACCCAAAATACTTTTTTAAGTTTTCTCTTGCAACTGTTAGCATGTAAACCTCCTTTTTATATTTTCTAATTACAACTCTATTTTACTATAAAGTAATTGATGTAAGTAGACTTCTTAACCCATTTTCAAAATTTGCATTATCTTCTTTTTGACGTTTTTTAGGTCCTTTCACCCTACCACCTGCATTTCGAATTTTTTTAGAAACATATCTAGTATGTAGAAGTGAATCGATATTTTCATTTGTATATTGAAAGCCATTCTGATTTAAAACATATGCCTGTTTTGATAAGACCATTGCAGCAAGACCATAGTCTTGTGTAATGATAACATCTCCTTTAGAAACTCGGTTGACTAACGCAAAGTCAACGGCGTCCGCCCCTTGAGAGATGACAATTGTTTCTGCACCTTCTCTTTGCATAATATGAGCAGTATCACATAATAAAAGGACATTAACATTAAATTCTGCTGCAATTTTTATTGTTTCTGATACGACTGGACAACCATCTGCATCAATTAAAATTTTCATTTTCTTCTTCCTCTTTCAATTGTTCTTTTAAAAGATTTAATTCTAGATCAGTTAAATGTCGCCATTTGCCTATTTCAAGATTTTCCAAATGGATATTCATAATTCGAATTCGCTGTAATTTAACGACATTATAACCAAAATTTTTTGCCATTTTACGAATTTGTCTATTTAAACCTTGTGTTAAGATAATTCGAAATGTGAATTCATCTATCATTGAAACTTTACATTTTTTTGTTAGGACATTCCCAATGAGTACGCCATTTGACATACCATTAATAAAATCATCGTCGATTGGTTGATCGACAGTAACAATATATTCTTTTTCATGACCATGTTCACTATGTAAAATTTTATGTGCAATCGGCCCATCATTTGTAAGAATAATGAGTCCTTCAGAATCTTTATCTAGTCTTCCAATTGGAAAAAGTCTCTTTGGATAATTTACAAAATCGATAATATTCCCTTCCACTGTGCTTAAACCAGTACAAGTAATCCCTACAGGTTTATTTAGAATAATATAGTCTTTATCATTTGTTAATTCAATTACTTCATCATTTACTTGTACAATATCTTTTTCTTCAACTAAGCTGTTTTTTTCAGCAATTAATCCATTAATTTTCACTTCTCCTGAAGCAACTAATCGTTCTGCCGCTCTTCTAGAACAATATCCTGAAGCGCTAATAAATACATTGATTCTCAATCCTTATTCCTCATTTTCTAGACTTTTTTCTTTATCATAACAAAAAGTGTTGTGAGAGAACAGATTCACAACACTTTTCAATACTTAAATCGACACTTCTTTAATGAAATTAATAAAATCTAAATTGCCGCGTTCTTCAGCAATTTCAATCGGTGTTTTACCAGAATTGTTATGTAAAAGTTTAGCTCCGTTTTTTAACAAAAGCTCAGCAATAGCAGTATTCCCTTCAAATGCTGCAATATGTAATGGCGTATGACCTTCTCTATCACAAAGATTAGGATCTGCTCCATTGGCTAATAGAAAATCAATAACTTCTTTCGATTTGGCACCTGCAATTGCTGCATGTAGAGCAGTATTTTTCGGTATAAAAGATAGCTTAGAGTTTGAAATTGCGTTAATTTCCGCACCATTTTTCACTAAAGTTTTCACGACTTCAAACTGGCCATAGTGTGCCGCAATTCCAAGTAGTGTTAGTCCATGCTCATTTTCATTATGAATTAAATCTTGATGATCCCCCAATATTTCATTAACCTCAGATACTTCTCCTTTTTCTGTTGCATCAAATAATTTACTAATCAAATCTTCCATTGCTATACCTCCTTATTTCTACATTCAATTTGTAAACATTTTAAAAATAAATGATGCTTTTTATTTAAAATTTTCGCCTCATCCAGTTTAATCGGTAATAATTGAATTGTATTTCCTTTTTGCATTTGTACAAGTTTCCAAAGGTCTGAAACGATTACGGTACCTAATGTTGCATAGCCACCAGTAGTTTGTGAGTCTGCTAGAAGGATTATTGGTTGTCCAGTTGGCAATACTTGAATCGTTCCAAAAGTAGTTCCTTCCGATAGGATATTTGAATTAAAAGGTTCTACATTAGTCTTAATTGTACTTAAATACATGCCCATTTTATTAAATGTGCCGATTGTGAGAGGTTTAGATAAAATTTGAAATTTTATATGGTATGGTATTTTGTCAAAATGACTACTTCTAATAAATTTAATCGAATTATGCTTAGGATATTTTGGAATAAACTCATGCTGAAGTCCACGTTTCATCAGCTTGAATGTAGTACTTGATCCATAAATTAATGTACCTTTAGTTATTACTAATCCGAGGGAAGCAGGTGTATATGTTGATTGACTTTCAAAATGAAATTCACTTTTAATTCCACCAGGTACTGATATATATGAATAAACCCCATTAACTGCACCATTAAAATCTAGAATATCATCTTTCTCTAAGTCTATAACTTTATACATTTCAGCCGCTTTACCGTTTAAACTGGGCTTTAAATTCCCACCTGTAATCACAATTGAAATTTGATTTAATGCTTTTAAAACTATACCTCCAAAAGCAATTTCGATACTCGC
The DNA here is from genome assembly GCF_042267765.1 of Gottfriedia sp. NPDC056225. Lineage (NCBI taxonomy): Bacteria > Bacillati > Bacillota > Bacilli > Caryophanales > Bacillaceae > Gottfriedia > Gottfriedia sp. NPDC056225. The sequence goes on from NZ_JBHJTJ010000029.1 coordinate 58,343, forward strand.
AGCATTAAACTTATTTCCTAATAATAGATTTCCAATTTGAAATGCCAACTGGTCCATTGCGCCAGATACGGGAATGCCAAGATGTCTATATTTTTCCCTCCCCATATCTTGAATCGAAATCGACACACCTCTATTTAAAACTTCAAATAACTCTTTCAAAGGACACTACGCTCCTATTGGTTTAACGATAATATGATTGTCATTAAATACATTTTGTAATTCCAATGCTAATTTAATCGAGATGTCAGAATCACTATGGATACAAATTGTATCTGCTAGAATTGGAATAACCTTTCCAGAAATTGTAGTGACAGTTTTGCTTGTTACAATTTGAAGAGCTTGATCAATCGCATCTCTTGTATTATGATGAACTGAGTTTGCTTGATTACGAGGTACTAATAAACCTTCATCAGTATAAGTTCGATCGGCAAATACTTCTGAAGCAAAAGGGATATTCATTTCAACCGCTGCTTCAATTAATTTACTATTTGCTAACCCATATAAGACTAATGAAGGATCGAATTCCTTCATTGCTTTCGTAATTGCTAAAGCTAGATTTAAATTTGTAGCAGCCATATTGTAAAGTGCACCGTGAGGTTTTAAATGATTGAGTTCAGTTTGATTTACTTTGCAAACCGAATAAAGTGCACCAATCTGGTATAGTACTATTTTGTATATTTCGTCTTCGGTAAACTTCATTTCTCGTCTACCAAATCCGAGTAAATCTGGAAAACCCGGATGCGCACCGATTGATAAATTATATTGCTTAGCTATTTTTACTGTTTCATATATAACGAACGGATCACCTGCATGAAGCCCACACGCAATATTGGCTGATGTAATATGCGGAATAATTTGCTCATCATTTATTTTGTAATTTCCAAAGCTTTCGCCCAAATCACAGTTTAAATCAATTTGAATCAAAATAATGCACTTCCTTTTTAATCGAATAGTTGTCCTTTTCTACCATTTGTTCAATTTGATTAAACTCTTCATCAGTAATTTCAAAAAAATTTATCATATCCCCAGCTTTAAAGTTTTCTGTACCATTATTTTTCGTTGAAAACACTTCAATCGGAGTACGACCAATAATATTCCAACCACCTGGAGATTCAAATGGATAAATTCCAGTTTGATTACCAGCAATGCCTACTGAACCTTTTAATACGTTTTTTGGTTTAACCAGTCTTGGAGTTGCTAGAGCAGGATTTAATCCACCTAAATATGGAAACCCCGGTATAAAACCAATCATATAGATTGGATATATTTCTTCTAAATAAAGACGAATGACTTGATCTGTTGTTAGATTATTTTGCTCTGCAACTTTTTGGAGTTCTGTGCCAAAATCAGAATGAAAACATACAGGAACTTCATAGATTGTCTGTTCTTTATTATTCGGAGAATCATTGTAGTTTTTAAAAAGGAAATCAATTTCATTTTTTATTTCTGAAAAAGAAAAATTAAGAGAATCATAGTAAATCGTAATTGAATGATACGAAGGTACTACACCTGATATTTTAGTTTTTATATGCTTATTTAGATAATCTGAAAAAGTATGGACTAAATTATTTATTTCATTTGAAATCGAATCACCTAAATAACATATAATTCCAGAGCATCCTACTGGAAAAATAGTCAATTTTGGTTTAGTCATTATGACTAATTACTTCTATTGCAAGCTTAATTGCCTCCGTCAAATCCCTCTGTGACCAACTTGGCAACTTTCGGTCAATTACCGCTAGCTCATGAGAAGCAGGAATGTGAATAAATCCACTTGGAATTTGTTTTCTTAATTTCTTTAGTTCATTTAGCATTTGATACATAACGTTATTACACAAATAAGCCCCGGCAGAATTTGAAATTTCAGCAGGTAAATGGTGTTCATTTAAAACATCAACAATTTTTTGAATTGGAAGTGTTGAAAATAATCCATCAGGACCTTCCAAATCAATTTTTGCGCCAACAAATTTATTCCCTTTATTATCTGCAGCACCATCATTGCAATTTATTGCAATTCGCTCTGGCGTTATTTTAGATCTTCCTCCGGCCAGACCTAATGAAACCACTGCGGATGGATTATAAGTATCGAATAAATTAAGTAACTCATTACCTGCAGTATTAAAATCAACAGGTAAAACTTTGCCGATTATTTGATAAGATCCAATCACTTGACCATTTAATTCTTTCACTATTTCTTCTGTAGGATTAATTGAAAAGTTCAAAAAAGGTTCAAAACCTGTTAACAATAATGTATTCAAGTGCTCTCAGTCCTTTGGTAAGATTTATATAGTAGAATACTTCTACAAAATGAATTTGAATTCCTTTGAATATGTAAAAGTTTAGGTTTTACATAAGAAAATGTTAGTTTTTATTGATAAGC
>NZ_JBHJTJ010000030.1:0-59349 GCF_042267765.1 Gottfriedia sp. NPDC056225
AAAAATTTACCGCCTGAAATTAAACAAAAAAAAACAACCCAAAAATGAGTTGTTTTTTAGAATTTACTATTAAGGATGTTCCTTTGATGCCCAATCATAAAGAGCTTCAAAATTTAGTTTTTCTAACCAATGCCGTTCAGCTAAAATGAAAGGGTGAATCAATATTTCCTTACGATTTGAGTCATCACAAAAATTATATAATTTATCTTTATAAGGTTCTAAAAGCTCTAGAACTTCTTTTATTCGCCATTTAAACCGCTTACTTGAACCCCAGCCAACAATAATAATATCAGCATTATTGATTGCTAACTTTATTGCCTCATCATTATGCGGGCCAATCTCGCATTCTTTTCCTTTAAGCTTTATTGAATCAGGTTCCATTAATGCAAAAAGATTTACTAGTTCTAGTGAACCGAAGCTACTTTTCTTATAATCTATAAAAAAGTTAAGGCATCTTGACAATATATAATCACTCTTTAGATGATTAGCTCTACAAGGATTAAGTAATACAAGTGTAGCTTTCTTTTTTGACTCATCCCAAGTTCTCGTAAGCGAATATCGCATTAATTTATTTTGTTTATCAAAGACCGCCTTCGTATTAATCTGCATTGAATGACAGTTTACAAAATCCTCAAATGACATATACTCACTCTTTTCATCATTAATTAAAACAAAATCAATAAGGTATTATATTCCGATGAGACGTCCAGTGTACTAAATTATTAATTTAAAATAGATCATGATCAAAATGAACCTACAAAAAAAATTAAAAATTTTAGTAGACTTCCTATTTACTAATTTACATTTTCCTAGTACGATTATGGATAATTTAGACAATTCATATTAAGAAGGAGCTATCTTATGATTAAAGGAATAATTTTTGATTTAGATGATACATTACTGTGGGATCAAAAAAGTATAGAAGTAGCATTTGCCAACACATGTAAACTAGCTACAGAAAAATACGGAATTAACCCGCTTGATTATGAAAAAGCTGTACGTGATTCAGCTAGAAATCTTTATGCATCATACGATACATACGAATTCACTAAATTAATTGGCATTAACCCTTTTGAAGGTCTTTGGGGAAATTTCCTTGAGGAACATGATCAATTCCCAAAAATGAGAGCGAACTCTTCATCATATCGAAAAAATGCATGGACGCTTGCTTTAAAATCCTTTGGCATTGAAGACCAAGAATTTGGACAATTACTCGCTGATACTTTCCCTGAAGAACGTAAAGGAAATCCATTTGTTTACGATGAAACATTTGCTGTGCTCAATCAATTAAACGAAAAGTATAAACTTCTATTACTCACAAACGGCTCACCTGATTTACAGCACACTAAACTTTCAATCACTCCTGAAATTAAAGAATATTTTGATCAAATCCTAATTTCCGGCGACTTCGGAAAAGGAAAACCCGACCCAAGCATATTCGAACATGCTCTCTCATTAATGGAACTTTCAAAAGATGAAGTAATAATGGTCGGTGATAATCTGATGACTGATATTCTAGGATCTAACCGAATTGGTATGAAAAACGTATGGATTAACAGACATAATAAAGAACGAAATGAAGTTATTCCTTCATATGAAATTACTCATTTAGAAGGGCTTTATCCAATTATTGAATCTTTGAATGAGTAAATTATTTTAAAATCTAGCGATTCATTTACTTGGGTTGCTGGATTTTTATGTTTTTTAGTGGGGATTGTATGAGCTATTTTCAATTAATGAGATAAGTCTACCCAGAAAGAAGTTCACATCAAATTGGTATTTTTTAGTCTTTATCGATGCTTTTTTAATAATACTATTACGATTTTGACTAGTTATACCCCCTTTTTGAATCATATTTCTACAAAAAAATCTCCCTAATTTCTCTATGTAGATAGCTTGTTCCAAATATTATTTCAACTAATTAAATTGACCGTTTCAAGGTTTAGGTCCGACCCCTATTTAACTTCACGATTTAAGTCTGTCTAGATGGAAAATGGGGCTATCTTAATGGCATTTTTCAGTTAGAGTTGAATTTATAATCTACATTTATAGATTTTTAGTAGATTTCTTCACTTTTTTAATCGGTTTGGAAGGAATCCAGAGCAAATTTATTCATTATCTACTTTTGAGCAAATATCAAGGTTAGATACCCTTACCGGTATATGTATTAACCGATCTAATTAGTATTACTAGATAATTTAATTGCAGTTTAACTAAATTTATTTGCAGTTTCTCTATTTTTATTTGCACTTCGACCTTTATTTCCACTTTCCACGAGTTTATTTGCAGTTCCCTCTTTCTTATTTGTATCTTCAACAGATTTATTTGTACCCCGACCTTTAGTTCACTTCCTGATTTCTTATTTGCACTTCCCGCTTCCTTATTTGTACTACGACTAAACATACAAATATAAAAAAAGGCTGCCCCTAAAATACTACATTCGGGACAACCTCTATCTATTATCTTAAATTAATATACCTTGTTGCCACTAGACTTAGTAAAAGCTTGCCTTAGATCAGCTACGATGTCTTCCCATGCTTCAAGGCCTACTGACATTCGTAACAAATTATCTGTGATACCCATTTTTTGTTGTAATTCTTTTGGAACGACTGCGTGTGTCATTGTAGATGGATGTTGGATTAATGTTTCGGTATCGCCTAAGCTTACTGCTATTTTTACCATTTTTAATTGATTGATAAATTCCTGTGTTTCTTGTTTCGTACCATGGATGGTAAAGGCGATGACACCGCCACCTTTTTTCATTTGTTTACTGGCAATATAATGGTCTTTATTTTTTGAATCGCCAGGGTAAAACACTTCTTTTACGATTGGATTGGATTGTAGATATGCAACGACCTTCTCAGCGTTTTCACATTGGCGATCCATTCGAACTGCTAGTGTTTTTAACCCTCGAAGTAGCAGCCATGCATCAAACGGAGACATAATTGCTCCGATGTCTTTTCGTATAGGGAGCATTCGTTCAGCTAACTCTTTTGTTTTGCAAACTACGATTCCTGCAACTACATCTCCATGACCACTAATGTACTTCGTGGCACTATGAAGTACAATGTCACATCCTAGCGTAAGTGGCTTTTGTAGATATGGGGAACAAAATGTATTATCAACTACAAGCATTATATTATTTTTCTTAGCTACCTCTACAATCATCTCAATGTCGATTACTTTCATTGTTGGATTAATTGGAGTCTCAATAAATATTACCTTTGTGTTATCTTGAATTAATGCACTTAATTCTTCTTCTGTATCCATTTCACAAAAGTTATGTTGGATACCAAACTTGCTTTCTAGCATTTCTAAATATCCATACGTACAACCGTAAATTCCTTTCGAGCAGATGATGTGATCGCCTGAACTTATTAAAGAGAAAATTGTGGCTGAAACAGCTGCCATGCCAGAACCAAATGCTAAAGCTGCTTCGCCTTCTTCTAGAGCTGCCATTCGTTCCTCTAAAATTTGAACTGTTGGATTTCCAAGCCTTGAATAAATAAAGTCTTCTCTTTCTCCACTAAAAGATTGTTCACCATGCTGTGCTGTTGGAAATGTATACGTTGACGTATGAAATAACGGAGGAGTTAAACTCCCGTGATACTCACTAGTTTTGTACCCTTCGTGTATTAACTTTGTATCAAACCTATTTCCCTTCATTTTTAAATGCCTCCTTAATTAAGTGATTGATTAATTAAAAACGTTAATTAAAGCTAAAACCTCAAAACGAAAGCACTTACAAAATTTTCCACTTTAACTACTTCTAGATATATGAGATCAATACCTTTAAATAAATTATGTAATGAATATAAATGGTCTAGAGAAGATTCAAACACAATAATAGATAATGAAAAAAATAAGTACTCTCTACCTAAGTAGAAAGTACTTATTTTTAAAATTCATTTCGTTAGTCTTCTAGCCACTTAAGTATTTCATCAATCCCAATTGCATCTTCAACTTCTGGAAACTTCTTAATAAAATTTAAATCGGTATCATTTTTTATCAATTCATCAAATTCGTTTGGCTCATGGACGCTCATTGATTACACCTCTTTAGTAAATTTTATTTAATTTTTGTATTGTTAACAAACTTACTTCATTAAATACATATACAATTTTTAATAAAAGAAGTACATCGGACTAACAGAATAAATTATTAATAATATAGTTCGTAGAATATTTATTTTTTCCTCTTTTTTGCAAAAAAAAAATCTAGCCTTTTTTAAATAAAAATAGTTCATAGTCTAGCACAAACTCTCCTGTACAACCATTTAATATAATAGCTATTAAAAATATCATACCGAGTCTATAAATTAAAAAACTTCTACAAAATTTATTACTAAAAATTTTAGCCATATCAATCAAATACGTCTAACTCGAGCTTTTATCCCCAAACTACCCTTTCCAACGCTTTCCTCCGATTTAATTTATAAAGTAATACAAGCCATCATAAAAAGTTTCATTTATAGACTCTGGTTCATTAAAGTAGATGTTATTTCTCTAGGAATAACATCTACTTTTTACATACGAAGTAAACCGGCCTATTTAACCATTCCATTTCTAAGTGCCGTTACGACAACCTGTGTTCGATCTTCACAGCCAAACTTTTGCAATATGCGATGGACATGTGATTTCACTGTACCTTCTGTAATAAATAATTTCTTGCCAATTTGATCATTTCGAAGGCCATATGCCATTTCTTGCAGAATTTCTTGTTCACGATCTGTTAATTTTTCTATTAGTATTGATTCGCCTTCTTTTCCGGGAATCGCAAAACCTGAAACTATCGCTTTCGATAGTGCATCAGCCGCTAGCTTGGTTTTAAAAATTGCTTCACCTCGATATGCTGAGCGAATTGCTTCAAGCATTTCCTCAACATCTGCATCCTTTAATAAAAAACCTATTGCGCCTGAACGAATACCTTGGTAAATATATTCTTGATCATCAAACGTTGTTAGAATAACAATTTTCGTTGTAGGTAATTGTTTCATTATTTCATTTGTAGCATCAATTCCAGAAAGATTTGGCATTTGTATATCCATTAAAATAACATCTGGAAGCTTTTCTTTTGCTATGTTAATTGCTTCTAATCCATCAGTTGCCTCACCTATTAAGTTCATATCATCTTGTAAGTTAATTACATAACGAAAGCCTTGCCGAATCATCGTTTGATCATCTACTAGCAAAACCTTTATTTTTTCATTAGACATATTTCTCACCCTTTCTTTCGTTACAACGGTATTTTTGCAACGATTTCGAAGCCGTGTGGGGTATTTACTGAATACGATAAACTTCCGTGCATTTTTTCAAGTCTTTCTCTCATTGATTTTAATCCAAAGCCTTCACTAATGTTTTGAGCATGATCCAAATAGCCATTATCTCTAATTGTCATATTGATGCATTCAGATTCTGTACGTAGCAATACGTCTAATTTTGTAGCCTTAGAGTGGCGAATCACATTCGTAATTGATTCTTGTAAAATTCTAAATAATATTTTATATACCTCTACATCAAGTTCTACATCACCAATCTCTGCTTGAAAGGAATATTGAATACTTGTAGAAGATTCCATATGTGTAAGTAGAGTTTCTAACGTTCCAACTGCAGATTGAGGGATCTCATCAGCAAGTGAGTGTACAGATTTCCGAATATCTTCTAAACCTTTTCGAGCAACAACTAGCATATCCTTTAAACTTTGCTCAGCTTGATTTGGATCCTTTTTTATCATATATTGCAAAGCTTGCATTTGAACGATTAGAGAAGTCAAACTATGGCCGACCGCATCATGAATCTCTCTAGCAATTCGGTTTCTTTCTTCTAAAATTGCATTTTGCATTACAGTAGAAGATGCTTCCTGTAGTTGACTGTATGCTTTTTCTAAATTAACTAAATGTTGTTTATTCAAATTATACATTTCATTCCGTTGCATTCTACTTTTTACATTTAAGTAAATAATAATCGATATTAAAATATAGGTTAAAACACTCAATAAATCTTGATGGCCAAACCTTGTATAAATTAAGGCAATGATAATCATAACGATTATTGAAGCAATTGGTGTTCTAGATAATGATGACCGGATGATCGTTACGTGAAACATGAAAGCTAAGAAATATAATACATTTATTTCTTTAAACAGGATTAACCCAATCGAAGTTTCAATCGCCATTATACAAAACGCAATGACTAAAGTTATATTCGACCACTTATATTTAGGAATCAATAATATGCATGTTAAAGTAGCCCAAATAGCGAAATAAAGGGCAGTTTTAAGAGGCGGTCCACTAAATAATTTCCCAGTGCTCATGAAAACCAAAATAATAACAGCACCTATAATGGGTCTTAATAAGAAGTTATTCTTCTCTTTCAAATTAAACTGACTCCTCTCATTTACCTATAAAAATTCACTCTTAATTTTAAACAATATTCTTCCTGATTTCCTCTATCTATAGTTATAGACTTTTCGAAAAAAATTCTATCATTTAGAAGTCGTTTCAGAGCAAATAAAAGAATATGATAGGAATATAAATCACACATTAAAGGAGAAAAACAATGAAACAACAATATATGTTTATCGGTATTATTATTTTACTTTTAGCTTATCGGATATTCAAAAGAGTTCGCCGAAGTATCGGATGGCAACAATTAAATAAAAATAGAATGCGCAGAAGTATCGTTATATTCTTAATAATTGGAGCATTAGTCCTATTACAAAGTGGTTTAAAACCGATCATTATAACTTCAGATATAGTTGGTATTTTAATCGGAATTGGGCTTGCTTACTTCGCTTCAATTAAAACAAATTTTGAAATGAGAAATGGCTCATGGTTCTATAATACTAATATTTGGATTAGTGGAACTGTTACTTTACTATTCTTCGGTCGTTTGATTTATCGTATTTATGATATTTATTCAATTGAAAAATTACATGGTGCGACAAATGATGTTTTAACAAACAGATTACAAAGCATGGCATCCGGCTGGTCAGCTGGATTAATGTTAATCATGTTTGCATACTATATCGTCTTTAATTTATTTATGATGAAAAAAGAGAAAAACCTTACTCAAGAGCTTAATGCATAATTAACAGAGGACTTCCATTTGAATAATAGAATGATCATAAATGCGAACAAAATATGAACAATATTGATAAAGTTGTGAACTCCGTTGATATATCATCGAATCTCGTTGATATATCACTAATTCAAGTTGATATATCACTGAATCTCGTTGATATATCACTAATTCACGTTGATATATCACTAAACCTTGATGATCTATCATGAATTCTCATTTATTTCCTCACTTTTTCATATTGATATATGATTTAGCTCAGTTCTAATGGGTTGTAAACTTCAAAAAAATCCCACAAGATTTAATCTTGTGGGATTTTTATTATTTAATCTCTAAAGCAAAATCGACCGCACTTTCAGCATGTATTGTTGTTGTATCAAAAACAGGTATACTACAACTGGACTGAGAAATTAACATCGTTATTTCTGTACAGCCTAAAATAACTGCTTCCGCACCTTGCTCGACTAAATGATCAATTATGTTTAAATAAATTTGTTTTGATTCTTCTTTCACAATACCAAGACAAAGTTCTTCATATATAATATTATGTACAAGTTTTCTTTCAGCATCGTTTGGAACGATCACATCAAGTCCAAATTGATCAATTAATCTTCCTTTGTAAAATTCATGCTCCATCGTAAATGCTGTTCCTAATAGTGCAACTTTTTTAATTCCATTCTTTACAATTTCTTTAGCAGTTGCATCCGCGATATGTAATAAAGGTATCGTAACCGATTCTTCAACTTCTTTAGCCATCTTATGCATTGTATTCGTACAAATAACAAGGCAATCCGCACCACTAGTCTCAAGCTTTTTTGCAATTTCAATCATTATTGTTGTTAACTCATCCCATTTATCTTCAAACTGGAGCGTTTTAATTTCCCCGAAATCGACCGAATACATTAAACTTTTTGCTGAATGATGCCCGCCTAGTTTTTCTTTTACACTTTCGTTCATAATTTGATAATAGAGTAATGAGGACTCCCAGCTCATACCACCTATAAGTCCGATTGTTTTCATCAAGAATCAGCTCCAATTCCTTTTATTTTTGTTTATTAAATTAATTTTAAATTATTAAAACAAGGAAAATAAAAAATAGTATAGAATATTATTACAGTCCATGCCATCATTTGAATTACAGTTATTAGGAGTGACTACATATGCATATTGAAAATAAAAAAGTATACCCAAATTGTCCATTTATTACTAGAAAAGTAGAGATTGGTGGACTTCCAAAATCCCAGTTAATTGAGAAATTGCAACAATATTCTATCTCAATCAACGAGTCTGGTGAGAGGATCCTAGCAGATGATAAATTTACGACATCTGGTGAAAAGTACAATCTCCAGACTGTCGAACTAACGGTTTTTGATCTTGGCTTCGTTGATGGCGCAACAACACCTGAGATTTATAAAAAAGCAGGTGAACTCGGTTTGGCATTATGTCCAATGGAGTTAGGTCCATACTTAAGACTGGCATATTTAGATCAGCCAGAAGGTTTTTTAGGAAATCCAGTGACGCAACATCAAGCTCCACCAGGATCGATTACTGTTGCTTCTGAAGCATTAACTGATGACGTAGATTTTCCGAAGGGCTTTTATATTCGACGAATTAACAACGTGTTATGGTTACGCGGATATCGTGCAGATGATCTTCATGTCTGGAATTCCAACGATCATTTTATCTTTTGTCAAAAAAATTAATTGTGAACTATAAAGAAAAGCGAGTATAATTTGGATCGATCATGAAGATTGCTTAAAAGGTAATTTTTATTATGATCGGATTCACTTTGTATTCGCAAATAACTTTGTAAATCCTGCCCCCTCATACCTACTACTTCGCCTTCGATAATTTATCAATTGCTTCTTGTTCTGTTGAAACAAAGAATACATTGTTCCCCTTATTACACTCATAAATGAAATCTTTAAGTGCTTTACTTGTGTAACCCGAAAAGTCCCCTATGATCGCAAACTTCATATTGTAGTTAACGAACTTTTGAAGCATAGCCCCTGCAAGTTTAGTGCTTAGATTGAAAAAATCTTCTGAAATCGCCTCTTTGTTTAATGCAATACGGTTACTACGATGATCATAAGATATCGTCATAATCATATCTAATGTACTTTGTTCATCAATTAGTATGACCGAATCTGTATGAGCGATTGCTATTACGTGGCTGTTTAATTCTGTCGTTTTTATATTCATTTGTCTTCCCCTTCTTAAATTTTGATTATTTCTACTAGTTTAATACAAAGATTATGTTCCGTGAAGCAATGCTTTGTTAAGATACGATAAAAATTATTATTATTAGAATCCGACTATAGGCTTAGTCGGATTTTCTATTTCCTCAAGTTTCGTCTGCTCCTATTAAGAAAACCTTAAGAAACAATCATCTTTTTCCTTAAGAATTTTTTGTTACTATACAGTCATACGAGGAGGATTATGAAGATGAATAAAAATTTAAAAATTGCTAGCAGCCTGCTTTTTTTGCTGAGCATCCCAGCCATAATGATGATTTATCCGTATTTAAATACTTCAACTCGCGGTGTCCATACATTAGTGACAAGTTTAGATAGAGAGATTCCTGTTGTGAAGATGTTTGTAGTTCCTTATATAGCCTGGATTGGCTATCTAACCATAACGTTAATTTATTTTTGTTTCAAAGATTATAAGCTAGCAATTAAAACAATTCTAGTATTTGACCTAGGATTGTTAGTATGTTTCATTATCTATTATTTTTACCAAACTGTTGTCCCTATACGACCTGAGGTTACAGGTGAAGATTTTTTGTCTCGCATTTTAAAGTATGTATACAAAATTGATCAACCATATAATTGCTTTCCAAGCATTCATGTTATGAGCAGTTATTTAATGATCCGTGCAATTCGCCATTGTTCTTGGAAAAAGTGGTGGATTAATTGGGGAATTAAATGTTTCTCCATCTCGATTATTCTTGCGACATTATTTATTAAACAGCATGCGATTATGGATGTAATCGCAGCAATTTTTTTGGTTAATTGCCTATTTAAAATAGTTGAAAGTGTGAATGAGTGGTTGTTATTGCCAAATAGAAAAGTAAAGACTGTTCGAAATGGACTTACCCCTATTAAGTAGATCGATCATTCTATTAAATTCGTTAGTTGAATTTCAAAACCTGATTAATTACATTATTCATGAATTCTCTTTCAACTAAAACTTGAATAACCTACCGATCCTGAGTCATTTTATTGACTCTTTTTTTATGTAATTAACAGTGAGTTTAGCTCAATAAGAAAAGGGTTTCTTAATTAGAAAAAAGAATACAATGTAGTTGGATATTTTTAGAAAAAGTGAGTGGCAAAATGAGGCAAACGACTTGGAAAGAAATATTTTTGATTTTTAGTCCAGTAATCATACTACCAATCATTTTATTTTTTGTTTTACACTCTTCACCTTCAATTGCATTGAAAACCCATGTATTTTTTAATGGTCATCCTATTTTAGCAATACAGTCTATAGTAGTTGATGACGAAGAGCATAATCAAGGTGATAAAGAATACCTAAAAAAAGAGAAAGCAAAATGTTATTCTTTAAATGATGAAAATTATATCATTCGAAAAAAGGAGTTTCTCTATATAGCTGATTATTTTAGAGATGCTTAAGATTTTTTATAGTAGATATTTCGATTTCACTCTAAAGTATAGCTTTGGTGACCAATTTCTAAAGGAGATGATGATTAATGAAAAAAACAGCGCTTTTCGTAATTGATGTACAGGCATTTATGTTCAATGAATCCGACCCAGTATATAACGGTGAAAAATTATTACATAATATTAAGATATTAATTGATAAGGCACGAGCGTCAAATACACCTATCTTTTATATTCAGCATTCTGAAGAAGGTTCTCCACTTGAATATGGTACTCCAGGGTGGGAAATTCAATCGGATATTGCACCTTCTGAAACTGATATCATTATACATAAAGAAACGCCTGATTCATTTTTCAAGACAAATTTATCAGAAGAACTTAGCAAGCTAGATATCCATCACTTAGTCATGGCAGGTATTCAAACAGAATTGTGCGTAGATACGACGACTCGAAGTGCCTTTGGAAAAGGCTATGAAGTTACTTTAATTACAGATGCTCATAGTACTTGGAATTCAGATGGACTTTCTGCGGAGCAAATCATTCATCATCATAATCAGACCTTACGCTGGATGGCTACTATAAAAACAGCAGAGGAATTTAATTTTTAACATAAAAAAGAATCAGTGCAAATCTGCACTGATTCTTTTTTCAATATTCAAATAGATTCAAGTATGCGAAACTATTATTTCACAGTCCCCATCTAAAACAAACTCGCCAAATCCAACAGGAATGATAAAGTTTGATCCTTTTGTTAAATGATATTCTTCACCACTGTGGATTAGTTTTCCGTTCCCTTTTATAACACTTAAAAGTAAATATTGATCGTTATAAGTTAAATAGGCTTCACCAGTAATATCCCATTTATGGACGGTGAAAAACTCTGAATCTACAAATGTATTAATTTTTATATTTTCTTTTTGTTCTGTTTTAAATTCCACTTGTGCTTCTTGATGAGGTACTGTTGTTACATCGATTGCTTTATCTAAATGCAATTCTCTTACATTCCCTTTTTGATCTTTTCGGTCATAATCGTAAACTCGATAAGTTGTATCAGAGCTTTGTTGTGTTTCTAATACGAGTGTGCCTTCGCATAATGCGTGAATAGTTCCGCTAGGTACATAGAAAAAGTCACCTGGCTTAATCTTTACTCTTCTTAGTAAGTCAGACCATTCACCTTTTTTTATTTGGCTAATTAATTCTTCTTTTGATTGGGCATTATGACCAAAGATCATATCTGCGTCTTCTTTACAATCAAGAATGTACCAGCACTCAGTTTTTCCAAGATCGCCATTTTCGTTTATTTTTGCATACGTATCTTCAGGATGTACTTGAACGGATAAATCCATATTTGCATCTAATATCTTCGTTAATAGTGGAAATACCTGTTCCTTTGGGTGACCAAATAATTCTGGTTGCTTCGTCCATAATTCATTTAATGCCGTACCTGCGAATGGGCCATTTTCAATGATAGAGGCCCCATGAGGATGAGCTGAAATTGCCCAGCATTCACCTGTATTTTTATTTGGTATTTCATAGTTAAAATCCGTTTTTAACGCTGTACCGCCCCAAATTCTTTCTTTAAATACTGGTTTTAAAAATAATGGTTGCATGGTAATTTCCTCCTATAATCTACTTAAACTAGTGCGTTTTTATTTAAAGCATTTTGTGCAAGCATAAGAGCCCCAGTGATTCCAGCGCGATCTCCTAAGCCTGGTAGTACGATATATTCAGATAACTCTGGTAAACTAACATAATCACAGACTAATTCTGTTAAATATTTATAGATGCTATTAAAGACTTGTTTTTGATTCATTACTCCTCCACCAAGAACAATCTTCTTAGGCGATAAGATTAAAATATATTGCATAAGCGCTTGGGCAATATAGTAGCCTTCTAAATCCCATACTTCTTCTCGGTTAACAAGGTTTGCACCATTTACTCCCCAGCGAGCTTCAATTGCTGGACCAGCGGCTAATCCTTCTAAGCAATCACGATGATATGGGCATTTCCCTTCATACTGATCATTTGGATGACGTCTTACTAAAATATGACCCATTTCCGGATGTGTAATCCCTTGGAGTAACTCGCCATTCACTATTGCGCCAGCACCAATTCCAGTGCCAACAGTAATATACAGACAGCTATCTAAACCTTTTGCTGCACCAAAAGTAGCCTCACCTAATGCCGCTGCATTGACATCAGTATTAAATCCAATTGGGACTGAAAAGTGATCTTTAAACACTTGAACAAAAGGATAGTCCTTCCAAGCTGTTTTCGGAGTTGATGTAATATTCCCATAGGTAGCGCTTTCTTTATTTACATCGATTGGACCAAATGAAGCGATTCCAATTGCTCTTATCGGAAATTTATTGAAAAACTCAATCACCATTGGGATTGTTTCATCCGGTATTGTCGTTGGAATTTGAATTCTTTCAATTAAATTGCCATTTTCGTCACCAACTGCACATACAAACTTTGTTCCACCTGCTTCGATTGCTCCTAACATAAATTTCCCTCCAATATAATGTCGCTAAATTTTTATACTTCCTTTGATTGAAGAACGGATTTTGAAAGTGGTTTCTTCCAAATTAAATAAAGAATTGGAATCATCACTACATATATAATCGGAAAGAAGCTAAAGGAAATTGGTAAAAGTGCTTC
Organism: Gottfriedia sp. NPDC056225; assembly: GCF_042267765.1. Classification (NCBI taxonomy): domain Bacteria; kingdom Bacillati; phylum Bacillota; class Bacilli; order Caryophanales; family Bacillaceae; genus Gottfriedia; species Gottfriedia sp. NPDC056225. The sequence continues at coordinate 13,367 of NZ_JBHJTJ010000030.1, forward strand.
GAGATTAAAGTATTTCCCCAATGCTAGGAATATAAATACCCCGATTATTCTTCCAATACCGAGCGGAATTTCCCGAATAATAATATAATCCAATCGCTTATTCTTATAATTTGGATCTCGTTCAATTGATTCATAAATCATCGCATTCATTGATGTATTGATCATATTCATCGCTACTGGCGAAACAATGCCGAAAATAATTAATGAAATAAGATAGGGTAGTGAAGAAATTAGAATAGAACTTAGCAAGATACCAATTGCACCAACTGCAAAAATCTTTATTCGATCATTTTGATTCGTTAGTTTAGCTAAAAAATAAAATGCACAAACCGCAACTAGCTGAGCGAACGTGTTATAGATTCCTAGATTTAGCTCACCGCCAGCTACCTTGAACGTCATCATCGTAATTAAAAAGGTCGTGTATACCCCAGATACTACTCCGTCGGAAAACATTACTAAGTACATTTTTTTCCATTCCGGTGAAGGTTTTTTTACAACATCCCAAAAATGGCTTTTTGAAGAAACTGGTTTTCCTTTTACCTTTAATGACGTTAAAAATGCAATAAAGAAGAAAATACATGTACCAGTAAAAACAACATAATACCCTTTCATTCCATTAAATTGAGAAATGATGACTCCTGACAAAAGTGGCGCAATAACCCCTCCGATTGTCATTAAGATCCCTTGGACATACAAAAACTTATCTCTTTGTTCATTAGTTGTTAAATCTAAGATGGCTAAATGAACACCAACATAGTACAAGCTCATTGCCAATCCGTTTAAAAATCCTAGTAATAATATATGTTCATTCAAATTTGCATGGTAAAAAAGCATGATTAAATAGGTGATTAAATAACAGATAAAGCCTAATCGCATCGTAATCATTGGACTTGTTTTTCTAGCAATCCATGCACAAATACCGAAGCAAAGAATAATGGCAACCGACCAATGCAAGCTGAAACGCGCTAATAGTGAGTACGTTTTATCGAGCTTCCATAAAAATACACTTTGAAAGATCCCCGATAACGCTCCTCCAAACGAAAAAAATGTATTCATTAATAAATAGAACTTTAATTCTGTTGAAAAAGATTTAAATATTTGAAGCATTCATGATTCTCCTCTTTTAAGAGGGGCTATTTACAAAGATGACTACTTACCTTCCAAAAATATAAATATTTTTGAGACGCTAGCTCCTAGCCTTTAGCTACCTCTTTATTTAATTTTTCTAGTATCCAGTCATTATTCTTTTTCATCTCTTTATTCCTCCTAAAATTTTTATAAAGAAAAAAGGATGCATAATGGATTTCTTTTACACCATTCCAAAATGTTAGATTGGGAGTAAATTCATTTCCTAGCTTTATGACATCCTTCCTATTAGAGTTAGATTATAAATAAGTTAGTGAATCTAGTATTTCTTGTAAGCTTAATTCAGCACATGCCATTGAAGTGTCTGCCACACCGTAGAACATTTTTACAACATCACCTTCAACTAGTGCCCCACATGAAAAGACTACATTCCCAAAGAATCCTTCTACTTCATAGTCAGCTTCTGGTTGAAGAATCGGTTCGTTTGAACGAGCGATAATTTTAGTTGGATCCTCTAAATCTAGTAAAACTGCACCCATGCAATAACGGTGATCTTCAGTTGCACCATGATATAGCTCCAGCCAACCTTTTTCTGTTTTAAACGGAACAGCTCCTCCGCCCATTCGAGCACTATCCCACATTCCTTCTCTTAAACCTAATAAATGTTTATGATTGCCCCAATATAATAGATTATTAGATTCAGCAATCCAGATTTCAGGTTCACCTACACTTTTCGGTACAGGACGGTGAAGTGCATAATATTTACCATTAATTTTTTCCGGGAAGATTAATACATCTTTATTTTCAGGTGCAAAAATCATTCCATGATGTTCAACTGTTACAAAATCCTTCGTTGAAACCATTGACTCACCAACACCTACAGGTGAAACAGCACTAAAATAGATATAGTATGTATCGTCAATTTGAGTAATTCGTGGATCTTCAATCCCGAATGTTTCTAATTCATTTGAAGGGTATACAAATGGAGTTTCATCGATTGTAAACTGATGGCCATCTTTGCTTCGAGCAATTCGTAAATACGATAGTGAAGTTAAATATGTAAAGCTTTGATTTCCACTTTCACAAATCATACGTACATCTGAAAAATCATATTTCGGGTCATTGACATTAAACTCTAAAATTTCCAGTTCATTTGTAGTTGGATTAAAAACAGGTGATTTGATAATATTTGGATCCTCACTAATTGGACGTTCTGCGACACGTAATAGCATAATAATTTCATCATTATATTTTGCAATGCCTGCATTAAATGCACCGATTACTTCAAAGTCAGGACGATGTGGTTTTACATTTGCAGGTGTTACGACTGGATTTTCCTCATATCTATATACATTCATTATTATTAGCTCCTTTGTTTGTCTATGATTCGTACTTATTGTTCGTATTGTAAAAACGGATCTACTATCGTAATTTTTTGAGCATCTGCATCACTAATGCCAGCGTAAAGTGTAGCTGTGCCATTAGCATGACGAACTAATCCACCGCTGAATACAACATCAATTAAGTCAGGACGTTTCGATGGACCAGGTAAAAAGTGACTTCTTGTCGCGATTAATTCCATCTTTGAAAATGCACCTGATTCAGGATCAAGGCAAAATACCATCGGATAGTAATGACGATTTCCCTCTTCATCAAAATTAGCAATATGACCTAACACGCCAATCTTTCCATTTGATAAAAGATGGGCCTCATTCGCTCCGCCCCACTGCTCATCAATAAATTGAGTTTCAAGTAATGGAGCGTTATTAATCACATCAAGAGTTAAATCTGATAGTGATTGAATTGTTGTCCAACCAATTTTTCCTCTACCACCTTTTTCACCCTGAGGTCTAGTTAATACACCTATCCTTTTATCTTTTAACTCGACTAGACGTAAGTCTTTCATCCCATCTGGACCTTTTGCAAACTCCACTAAATTTGCAATGGAATCACCTTTATAAAAAACGGTTCTCCAACCTAATTGCCCAGCGCTTACTGGATGTGGAAAGATTTGTACGCCTCCAAGCACTAATTCACCAGCGATTCTCGTAAAAAATGGATCTTGTAATTCAAGAGTAAGCGATCCTTCTCTAGGTACCCATTCACCATTTTTTTCAACGAAGAAATAAACAAATGAATGTTCACTATCACGAGATTCAACTCTCCCTGCTATTACTAGTTCACCTTCGTCTTCAAAAGGAGCACTAATATTGTAAACATCATGATTACCAATACCAGTAAAAACGATTTTTTCTGGATTAGTTGGCTGCTTTTTCGTTGTGAAATCCAAAATTAACTCTTCACAAGTTTGAGCATTTTGCTTTTGATTAAATGTCATTCTCTTTTTCTCCTTTTAAAATGAATGCTTCGTTAGGTAAAATCCTTATATCTTTTGTGAATTCTAAGTCTTCCCGCTTAGATGAAAGTAGTAATTCAAATGTTTTATAACCATCAAACATGATTGATTTTGGTTCATCTGAAAAATTTAAAATAACGATTATTTTTTCATCAGAATACGAGCGAATATAATAGAATAATTCTTCTTCATGCTTTAATAATTCATACTGACCTAACTGTAATGATGCATGCTGGCTTCTTAATTTCAGTAAGCTTTTATAAAAAGAAAGAATTGAATTTGAGTTTTGTAGTTGGTCTTCTACATTAATCGAACGATTATGATTTGGGACATTAATCCATGGTTCAACATTCGAGAAACCTACATTGACTTCTGAGTTCCATTGCATAGGTGTACGAGATTTATCCCTCGATTTTTCATTTGCAATTTTTAAAGCTTGTTCTTCTGACGCATTCGATTGCTTTTCTAATTCGTATGCTGTAAGCCCTTGAACATCCTTCATATCTTGGATGTCATCGGTAACCCAATCTCGCATACCTATTTCATCACCATAATAAATAAATGGGACACCTTTAGCTGTAAGCATCAATGTTGCTACTAATTTTGCTCGATCCTCATCTCCACCAAATCTTGAAATAAAACGAGACATATCATGGCTAGAGAAAAACAGAGTAGGGGTTTGCGTTTCATCATAAATTTGCTCTGTTTCATTTACTTGTTGAAAAATCTCTTTTACGTCTAACTCAGCTATACTTCCAATATTAAAATTGAAAACAACATCTAATTTATTAAGCCCTGAGTAATCTCTTAAAATTGATAAATCGTCTGAACCAACCTCACCAACTAAAAACTTATCCTCATAGCGATTTACAAACTCGGCGATTTCAGAAATAATCGGTAAGATTCCATCTTGATCTTTATCATGCAAATGAATTTGCTCATTTTTTTCAATATCAATTGGATTCTCTTTGAACGTATTATTTACCTTTAAGAAATTGATGACGTCTAACCGAAAACCATCTATTCCTTTTTGAAGCCAAAAGTCCATTACATCAAACATTGCTTGCCTTACTTCGGGATTTGCCCAGTTAAAATCTACCTGTTCTTTAGCAAATGCATGATAATAATATTGGTTTGTTAATTCATCAAACTCCCACGCAGTTCCACCAAAAAATGATTCCCAGTTAGTTGGTTCGTCTCTCCAAATATACCAATCTCGTTTTGGATGATTTTTACTGGACTTTGATTCTTTAAACCATTGATGTTCAGTGGATGTATGGTTTAAAACTAAATCAGCAATTACACGAATTCCGCGTTTGTGTGATTCTTGGATAAATAATTCGAAATCCTCCATTGTTCCATAATCGGGATCAATTGAATAATAATCTGAAATATCATATCCATTATCAACCTTAGGTGATGGATAAAATGGAGTTAGCCATATTCCACCAACCCCTAACTCTTTTAAATAGTCGAGTTTTGAGATGATGCCAGTAAAGTCGCCAATTCCATCTCCATTTCCATCTTTAAAGCTCGGCATATATATTTCATAAAAAGTAGTTTGCTTCCACCAATTTGCCATTTCGTTAGAACCCCATTCAATGAATTACTTAAGCGTAAATTGCATACCTTCTTTAAACTTTTTAGCAAATAATAAGAAGATAATAATGATTGGCAATGTTAGTAATACCGCTGCTGCATACATCGGTCCTGGGTAACCTCCATAAGGACCAAACATTTGTGATAATAAAACGTTTAGCGTTAGCATATTGTCACTCTTCGCAACTAACATATCCCATAAAAGCTCTGTCCATCTTTCCATAAATAAGAATAGGAAAATAACAGTTGTAATTGATTTTGACATCGGTAAAACAATTTTAAACATAATTTGCCATTCACTTGCCCCATCTAGCTTTGCTGCCTCAATAAACGTTTCGGGAATTGCCTTAAAAAAGTTTGTGTACATAAAGACTGCCCATAAGCTCATTGCTTTTGGTAAAATCATTCCCCAGTATGAGTCATACATACCTATTTTTTGGATGACAAGGAATGTAGGGATTAATAAAATAATCGCCGGGAAAAACATTTGAAATAAAATAAAGTTATTGATAAAGTTCCTTCCTTTAAAAGGAATTTTAGCAAGTGCATATGCTACCATCACCGCTGTAACCATCATTAATAATGTAGATGCAGCAGAAACAAAGAAACTATTAAAAAATGCATTGATCCAAGGTCTTGGTATTGCTGATTCGCCACCACCTAATAGCCAGCTATAAGATTTCAAAGTAAAGCCTGTTGGAATTAGCTTTCGGTCTACTTGGCTCCAATCAGCAAATGAATTTAAAACCATATAAATATATGGAAAAACCATTACTAGTAAGAGAATCGAGGCAATTAGGTAACGAAACCATAATCCTTTTTTCTTAGTTCCAACCATTTCGTCTTCCCCACATTTCTAAAAGTTTTCGAATAATAAAGATTGATATAAATGTAACAATTGAAGCGATAATCGCAATTGCAGATGCATAACCAGCTTGAAGATTCGAGAATGCTCTAGTAAAGATCTCCATTTGCCATGTATTTGTTGCGAAATTCGGTCCCCCACCTGTTAACTGGTAAACCTCTGTGAAAATACCAAAAGTTACACCAATTGCTAAAATTAATACTGTAAATAATGCAGGATATAATAGAGGGAATGTAATTTTCCAAAAGCGTTGCATTGGCGTTACTCCATCAATTAAAGCTGCTTCATAAACTTCTTTATCTATGCTATCAAAACCGGAAGTTAAGATTAATGCATAGTAACCAGTAAATTTCCAGGCAATAATAACCGCTACTGTGAATAGTGCACCAAATGGTGATCCTAGCCAGTTAATATCTAAACCAAGTGAATTTCTTAAAAACTCGTTAATCGGACTGTTGTATGATAATAGCCCTTTAACAATTAATGAAGAAACTACACCAGAAGCTAAGTACGGTAGAAAAAATCCGATTAAAAATACACCTTTAAACTTTGGTAAACCTTGAACGATTAAAGCTACAATGATTGAAGATGCTACAACCATTGGTACAAATAGCGCCATAAATTTGAATGCGACGAAAAATGCACTTTGTACGCCTGGGCTTTTAAACGCTTCTGTATAATTTTCAATTCCAACAAAACTAAATGTTGGAGCAATTAAATTCCAATCAGTAAATGACAGAAACAATGACCATACTAATGGAATTAAGAAGAAAACAACTGCATAAATAAGATAAGGACTGGCAAATAGCCAGCCCAACCTTCCTTGTTTAGCGCTCATTACTTAAGAGCCCCCTCAATTGCCTCTTTCATATCTTTCCATGCAGTTTTAGAATTTTTTTCACCTTTTACTACAGGATTGAATGCATATTGGCCAATATAAGTTTGAATATCGTTATACTTTGCGTTATCCATTGGTGGAATCGCATTAGGAACGGCTGCTGCATATGGTTGTAATGCTGGATTTTTATCAAAGAACGACTTAAATGTATCATTTGTTGCTAAATCATCTCGTGCTGGTGGTAAGTTCGTTTTCTCAAGCCATTTCAAATCATTTTCAGGATTTGAATACACCCAATTGATAAATTTCATCGCTGCTTTTTGTTGTTCTTTAGTAGCAGAAGCATAAATAACTATGCCTTTTGTATCGGCGAATGTTTTAACATTTTCAGTAGACATACCATCTGGAACTGGTGGTGTAGATAATGCATATGTCTCATTAAACTTCATGTTTGGGAATTTATCTGCCCAATAAGAAATTGTCCAAGGACCGATATCAGTAAAGATGCCTAATCCTGTTTCAAATGGATCTTTAGCTTGTCTTGTTAGTAATGCATTAGATTTTCGTAGGTCGTTCACGAAATCGAATACTTTCTCTCCGGCTTTCTTATCACCTGTAAATTTAGTACCTTCTACGAATTTGTTACCTTCTGATGCTGCATCGTATAACATGAAGAAGTCGAACCATCTTTTCCATGCTGTTGGGTCTGCAAGGTCTGCTTTTGCCCAAACATATTTATCTGGATATTTCTCTTTTAATTTTTTAGCAACCGCTAACATTTCACTATAAGTTTTTGGTGGTTCATTAAATCCTAATTTCTTTAAAATATCTAATCTCCAACCAAATAGCATAGCGTTTGAGTAGATTGGTAGAACGTATTGGTGCTTGTCAGCAAACTGCCAACCCTTCATCGTATTTTCCATGTTACGGTTTTCTTTTACTTTGTCGAAACCATCTAATTCATCTAAAGGAACTAGTGCCTTGCTATCAGCTAACTGGGCTGCAAATCCACGGTTTATGTTTTCAGACATTGTCGGAGCGCTTCCACCTGCAATCGCGGACTGAATACTAGCTTCAGATGTAGGACTTTCTTTCATCGGACTTACATTTACTTTTATGTTTGGATTTTCTTTTGTAAACTGTTCAGCTACGTCTTTCCAATAAACTTGTTGAGTTGGATTTGGTGCAGCCCAAAACTCAATTGTCGTCACGCCATTTTTCGCTCCACCTTTTACTTCCTTATTACCTGTGGAACAAGCAGATAAACCAGCAACAGATAAAGAAGCAGCTAACAAGACTGATGATACTTTTTTCATTTTCATCTAGTATTTCCTCCAATGATTAAGATAAAATCAAATTTCTTTTCAAAAGAAAAACACGTTGACTATTTCTATTTCCATTTATGTATTTACTTCAATCTGAAAGCGCTAACAAATACTCAAAAAAAAGGTATAATAGTTGTTAGGTCATAAATATAAATAGTTATTTGTGCCCTTCCTTTATTTAATCTTCAAATCGCCAAATCACATTACTTAACATTACAAAACTAACAAAACAATAATTTGTAACGTTATTATTTAACTTATAAACTGATTATTCCACCTAAAATAATTTTAGTCAAGTGATTTTTAAATATTTTAATACTTTTATACTTTAATTAATTTAACAAACAACATTACAAATAGTTGCATTACTTTTTTTGTAACGTTACAATATAATTACAATAGACATTTTAGAATAATAATTTAGATAGATTGATTAGAGGAGAAATTTATTAATGGAAAAGAAAGTTACAATGCAAGACATTGCTAAGCGTTTGAACATCTCAAAAAACTCCGTCTCGCAGGCATTATCTGGAAAAGCTGGTGTTAGCGAAGAGACAAGAAAGCTTATACAAGATACTGCAGATGAATTAGGTTATTCTTATTCTAATAATCGTACGCAAAAGCCAATTGAAGAAAAAACAGTCAAAACAATCGGATTAATCGCTTCAGAGCTTGCGTTTTCTTTAACTGGATTTTTTGGTGAAATCTACTTAAGTATCCAAAAAGAATTAAAAGCTAGAGATATGAATTTTTTAATTGAATCAATTGATCAGCATTCGGTTGAAAATTTAATTATGCCTAATTTATTAACAAATCAAGAAATTGATGGATTGTTAATTTTATCTCATATTAGTACAGACTATACTGCAAAAGTTATTAGCTCTGGCATTCCAACCGTATTAATTGATCACCATGAACCATTCCTTCATGCTGATTCAATTTTAACGAATAATCGCTTCGCGGCATTTACAGCTGTTGAGCATTTAATTAAATTGGGACATACAGAAATTAGCTTCGTTGGTGATGTCGATATTTCACCAAGCTACCAAGAAAGATTAGAAGGCTACTTTTTAGCATTAAAACGATATGGAATTAAACCAAACGAAGCATTCCTTTTAAATCATGCTAAAGAAGAACAATCTCACATTAAAGGATTACTAGATCAGTTAACAACTCAACCGACAGCCTATTTTTGTGTAAATGATGGACTTGGATTTCTCATTCAATCAGAATTGCAGCAAAGAGGATTCAATGTACCAGATGACGTATCGATTTGTAGTTTTGACAACGGACAACTGTCTCAAATTGCATCACCAAAAATGACAACGATGGATATCGACTTAAACTTCTTCGGCAAAAAAGCAGTTGAACAGCTATGTTGGAGAATCGAAAACAAAGATGAACCAATACATGAAATTTTATTGCCTACTAGATTGATCATTAGGGAATCTACTGGGGAATTAGGAAAGATTTGAGTTAATAGAGAAGAAAATTAAATATTTAAAGGGACTATGTTTTGTCACTCTTACTTCATTTTGGGGTAAGGGTGTTTTTTTGTTTACTGGTTCTATGAAATTTATATGTTGATTTTTAAACTAAAAAAGATTGTCTAATTAGACAACCTTGGGGAATCTTATACATCTGATGCACTTTGTTAGTTGAATTATTTTTTCAGTAATTTATTCATGTCAAACCATGTTGTAAAAAATGGAATCGGTAATAAATAAATTAAATAAAAAGCTTTTTTCACTAAATCAACCTCTCTTGAACTTTTAAATAAGAGCTTTAATTATAGTAACATATTTTATTTTTCCTGATAGACTATACTGCCATTTTATTTAATAAAAAAAGTCGCACATTAGCAGCTCATGATTTTCGACTAAAGCACCGTGTCAGTTGAACAAGGAAATTACTTTATATCTAACTTATTCAATTTTACTAATGCTTTTTTGCTACTTCTTTTCTTAATTGTTCTTCTGAAATCTCAAAATTCGTTTCTGCACCTGGTTGACACTCATGCCAATAACAATCTGCTGATTCAAATACACCATTTAATATTTCAAATAAATATATATTCATTTTATCATCAGTCTCTTTAAAAGTTTCTAAATATCGAGTCTGAAATTCATCAGCAGTAATTTCCCTTGCTAAAAAATCTTCAATTAGTTTTTTATATTTATATATAATCATAGAATCACACCACTTTTTTAATAAAAAACTATTCTAATTTTCCTAAATAGATCGAGGTGCAACTTAGGTAATTAGCACATTTCTCTTTGAAGCACTTAGTTACTGTTCCTGGTTTAAGATTATCTTTAAACTTCTCATAGCAGTAACATATTTCACCGTCTTGTTTAGGTTCTTTTTTACGACCAAAGACCATAGGTCCGATATCAGCAGGTTTTATGTCTTCTATTCTATTATCTTCTTTGTACTTATCTAAACAGGACTTACATATACAAGATTTTCTTACCTCATCTGATGATATCTGATTAAAGATCTCTCTTGGGAAATACTCATCATTACACCAACAAGTCATCCCACTTGAGCACTTATTCTCATTACCACACATGGGACAGAGCTTAATTGCCATTAAATCCCCTCCTCAATAATCTGGTTTCCAAAAAGAATTATCTTTTTATTCTGTTCAATCATTAAATTACTTTACTAAATTTATCCATTTAATTATATCATTCGTCATTAAATTAAATGGTTATTTTGGCGAATAAAAAAAGAGGTGCCAAAGCAACTCATGTTGTACTATTTAAGCATAAAAAGAACACACCTATTCCAAGATAGTAGCCCTACCTCTGTAATTACATTATTTATTTTTTCTGTTTTCGAGAATTTTGTTATTTCAAGGAGTTGTTCAACTATTGCAATGCTTTTGAATAAGAAGTAATTGACTAAGCCTTGTTTTTCCTTAGCCAACTTACAATACAATCAAGAAATTCCAATGAATATGAGATATCAAAACTTGATGATGCAGAAGTCAAATTTGTTGTTATAGAAGTTATAGTTTCTTCAATATTTTTTGCCTCAATCATATGAACATAATCAGGTACAAAATTGTTAAGGGCTTCATAAAAGCGTTGATGTGGCTTCGCAATCTCTATATGTTTATCGAAATTCCTTCTCTGTCTTGTAGTATCATTATCTTTGCGATACCTCAAACTATGTGTGTCAGTATATAAATAAAAATATTTATCTGGAAAACCAATTCTTCCATTTTTTATTTCAGTTCGGTAAAAATCAGCAATAAAATCTAGACTTTGATTAAATACTTTAAAATCAAAACACCAATTATAACTTAATGGCTGAAAAATATCCCCATCAAGGATTACTGTATCATAATATATACTTTTCTCTTTAGCGATTTGCCACCGTACAACTTGTCGTTCCAAATACCATATGTTAGATTCTGCTTTTGGTCGATTAAATAAGAGGTTAACTTCTGGACTTACATATGTATTAGTGCTTTTGGAAATTTCATTAGAAGTTGTTGTTTTCCCTACCGCACTTGCACCTTCAAAGCATATAATCACTAATTAGTCACCTCTTTAACGTTATTTTATCCTTTTTTTCCATCAAAACTTCTACAACTAAACTACTCGATAGTACAAAAAAAAAGACTACCGAAATAGTCAATATTTGTTAAACTAATGCTCTTCGTAAGTACAATATTAAGAATTAGCACCTTTTGATTTTGCTTATTTTGACAAGATCCATTTTGCTATATCTTCTAAAACATTCCTGTCCACAGATTGAGGAATATTATATTCCTTCCAAATGTCTTTCAACGTACCGAAAACAGCTTTCATAAACAGATGGTTCAAACCGGGATAGAGTTTGAATGTGGCATCGGGGTGGTATTTTAGCATTTCACGATATAGATTGAAATCTTTTTCGACTGAAACTTGTACATCTTTATCACCTTGAACGACGAAAATCGATTTTTTGCTTTGCGATAAATAGTCCTTAGTAGGATGTTGATTCATTTCTTTAAAATACCAAGCATAAACAGAACCGAACAAAATAGTCTGCTGCGCAATCTCATCCGTCATGTCAGATATAGAATTAAACATGTTTTGTAGTTCTTTTACTTGCTTTAAGGCTACCTCTTGTTGAGATGCTTCAAGCTGCTTTATGGAATCCTCATTTTGGTTTAGGATGACTTCTTCAAGCGTTCGAGAAGTGCCGGCTAAGATTATTAATCCTGCCAATTCACCGCCTTCAGCTTCGATTCTAGGAGCAAGTGTTCCTCCTAAACTGTGTCCAATTATGAAAATACGATTTGCATCCACACGTGGATCTTTTTTTAGCATATCGACAGCCTCAATCGCGTCCTCTATGACCTCTTCTTTGACGGAAAGTTTACCACCAAGTTCTTGAACCATCTGCTTACCATGGGCGAAGGTTCGTTTGTCATACCGAATCGATGCAATTCCCTGATTTGCAAGTCCATCCGCAAGGTCTCGAAATAGTTTGTTGGCACCAACGGTTTCATCTTTATCTAAAGCACCGGAACCGTGTACAAATACAACTGCTGGGACTTTTTCAGTATGAGAATCTGGCAATGTCAAAATCCCTTCCAATGGGTAGGCGGCGTTTGCCATAACCGTAACTTGTTCTATCATTTTAAACCTCCTATACAAAATCAGTTTTCAAATGCTCTATTATTCTCACTTTTCAACAATTATAAGTTAACATATATTGGAAGTAAAATGATCGTTACGATAATTAAAATCAACTTTTAAGTCTAAGAAAGTCAAAATAAAAAGCTATTAATTTGATTGAAGCTGAAGAATTAGAGTTTTTTGTCTTCAATGCGCAACATATGAAAGCTGTTCCTGGACGAAAAACTGACCCGATTATGTTCCTGGGCAGCATTAGTTCCAGGACATAATGAAAGTGCTGGTAAAAGGAAATCAACTAAATCAAAAAAGCAATAAGTATTTAAAATCAGCCTTAACTGAAGCCGCACATTCAGTAGGTGCATCCAAAAACTACCTTGGAGCAATTCATGGTAGCTATATAAGAAAATCACAATCTACTTAACCAAAGCCTAGTTAATCGTGCAGATTTGTTTCTTACCTAAGCTAAAAGCAATTCGAAAATACATACTCATGTGATATTTAAATAATAACGAAAGTGACTTTTCATTTTAAAATTAATAATTACTGTCAAATAAATACTAGTTTTTTTTGACACAAATCTTAGAAAATTAAAAGTCTTTTTTTAAAGCTTAAAATTGTTTATAGTTATGTGTAAATATTCTGCTCGATTTAGTTTCATCCTAATTGTTTAAAGTGAGGTATATACAATGAAAATCGATACACCTAATATTCCTAAAGAATTACAATCTAGAAATTTTCATGATATTTTTTATGAAGAAGACCCGGAATTGGGGATGTGTGAAATCACTGGGTCTATTTTTGAAAACGAATCCGTAGATAGAGTTTATTTATATAAAATGGTCATCAAGAATAGTAAATTCACCAATACAGATTTTAGAAATATAAGTATGTCAGATGTATATTTTGAAAACTGTGATCTGTCAAATTGCAATATGACCAATGCTTCCATTCATAAAGTTACCTTTAAGAATTGTAAGTTAGTAGGTGCAAATTTTACTGAATCTAGCCTTGGGAATGTCCAGTTTGACAACTCTGTTTTAAATTTATCTATATTTGGGAATTCAAAACTAGAAAAGGTAATTTTTCATGATTCTATTTTAAAAAGTACTGATTTTTATGATTGTAAATTCAAAAAAATTGATTTTAATAAATGTAATATTGATGGAGTAAACTTTGATCAAACTTCTCTTAAAGGGATTGATATTAGTTCTTCTACATTTAATGAATTAACAGTTTCAATAAATAATTTACATGGCTGTACAGTTTCTTCTAATCAAGCAGTTCAATTCGCAGCATTAATGGGATTAAAAATTAAAGATTAGTAATAGCATTTTTAAATTTGTACAAAATGAGGCCGTCCTAATAGTCAGCATAACTGACAAATAGACGGCCTCTATTTACTTTGTTGGTCTAAATAGAGCTATTCTTTTTTCTATTTAGAGATGATTTTATAATGTCTATTAAAGAAGGTATTTGTATTCATATATTGAATGTTTAGTTACAAGTACGAAAATATATCTACTTTGGAATAGTTTTTAAGGAGGAATCAAATTGAGTGAGATTAATCTAATTATTACATACAAAAACGAGCTTCAAAAATACTCTATGGAACAGCTAAGATTTAAATCTGAAGAATCGGTTTGGTCAATTGGACAAATGTATGATCATTTAATCGTTGTTGCCAATGAATATCTAGATGATATGGAAACTTGTGCCACCTTAAACGAAGAACAATATCTTGGGAAAACAGAGTTTGGTGAACATTTATATAAGATCGGTGGGTTCCCACCAATTAAAATTAAATTGCCGGATGAACTAAATACTCCACCTAATAATTCAGATAGCAATGAGGTACTGATCGATAGAATGGATCAAGTAATTTTAAGGTTAAGCCAATGGGAATCGAAAGTGGGTAATATAAAGCCAAATTACAAAGTCAAACATGGAGGGTTCGGTTGGCTGAATGCAAAGGAATGGTATGAACTGGTTTTTATGCATTTTCGTCATCACTTGCAACAAAAAGATGAGTTAGAGCAAAGCCTAGTTAAAGAGCAGGTGTTTTAACTAGCTTGTTTTCTTATCCAAGTAACGCATGAGTTGGATGGGATGCTTATAATCTATTATATTCAACATTTTTAATCTAAAGAGAACAAAAATAGAGGCTGTCCTTATAGTCAGGATAACTGACACATGGGACTCCTTTTATTTATTATGGCTCTAGTAGCTAAAATGCGGGGTATCTTAGTGGGATTTTGCATTTATAGTTGATTTTATCATCACTATTTTAAAAAAATCAGTTGTTTTCTTTCACTTTTTAATCAGTTTAGTAAGAATTTGAGCTAACTTACTAATCTTCTATTTGTAAGCATCCAGTTTTAGACGATTATTCATTCGAAATACCCCAACCCGTATAGGTAATATTCTATAACATTAAGGATTCTAAAGACTTTATTTGCAGTTTCGTTAATTTTAATTGCAGTTTCACTGATTTCATTTGCAGTTTATACTTTATTTGCAGCTTTAGATTTCTTATTTGCACAACACACCGATTTATTTGCACTTTTCATCAACTTTTTTTGCAGTTTCTCTATTTTCATTTCACCCGACTTTTCTACTCTTCTTATATGTGATGCTTATAAAAAAAGAATGCCCAATAGGACATCCTCTACTTGATAACTATTAAACTAAACTCTCTAATCGCTTATTCAATCTATTTCTCCAATCCTCAGCTAGCTCAGGAACCGCTAATATAGCTTTAATTCCTTCAACATTTTTAGGATTATGGAAATAGATCTCATTACAATATAAAACTGAAATTCTATTTTCTTGTCTTTCAATTAATTCTATTTTTGAATCTTTTCTAATCGTACCTTCTTTTAATACTCGGCATAAATAGCCTGTAAAACCTGTTTCTACGATTCTCTTAAGTGCGACGTTTGTTCTTCTTGTTATTGTGTCACAAGGGATTCTACTTTGTGTAATTTGAATGATTGTATCACCAATTTGGTAGACATCTCCAATGCATACATCCTTTTCTAGCATATTAGTGACTGTGATATTTTCTCCGAATGCTGAAAGTGGTAGTTTTACATTAAACTCTTTTTCCCAAAGAGAATAGTGTTCATATGAATATACACAGACAGCTCGGTCTGGTCCACCGTGATGTTTTAAATCTGCTACTCCGTCACCTTTAAAGCCATCTTTCGTTAAATAAACTTCTTCTATGCCTTCTTTACAGATCCCTGTTATCATTTCTTTATTTTCGCCGTATTGCATTTTACTTGGTAACGCTACTGCAAGGTTAACTAATTCAATTTTATTTGTCATAAGTTCCATCATCTCCTTTTAAGGTTTCTAATGGTAAAGCTCTGTCTTTTTTATACATTTGGAATAATAAGGGAAAACAACCTACTCAAAGCATTATATACTACTTAGGAAAAATAATCCTTATAAGCTTTATTGAGTATAAATCATTTCTGTTTCAACTGTACAACTAATAGCATGATAAACGAAATTAACACCATTGATAGTACCCATAGCCAAGCCATTTTCATATTTCCGGAATCTATTGCTAAATAAATTGCTGTTGGGACAGTTTGTGTTTTTCCTGGTATGTTTCCTGCAAACATGAGTGTAGCACCAAACTCACCTAGTACTCTCGCAACGCTTAAAATACTTCCTGAAATAATGGCTTTGAATGAAAGCGGTATTGAAATAAAGAAAAATACTTTCCATTCACTTGCACCGCACACTCGAGCCGCCTCTTCAATTTCATTATCGACACCTTGAAAGCCGGTTTTAGCAGACTGATACATTAGCGGAAACGCTACAATAATTGAAGCAATTACAGCTGCCCACCATGTAAATACAATTGGTTGTTTAAAGAACCATTCGATCATTTTTCCAAGGAAGCTTTGTCTTCCGAAAATGACTAATAGTAAAAATCCTACAACTGTAGGTGGCAGAACTAAAGGTAACATTAGAATAGTTTCTAATAGTGTCTTACCTTTAAAGGATTTCATAGAGAGAATTCTTCCAGCTATCGTCCCTAAAATAATAACGAGAATCCCTGATACAACCGTAACCTTAAGGGATATCTTAAGGGGAATTAAAAACTCTTCTAACAATTAATCTCCTCTTTTCAAAACAAAACATATTATTTTAATCAATTATGAAATTACCGATTAAAATTCCTTTCATCAAAAACTCTATGTAATTTTCTTCATCACTAAGATGGAAATATTGATAATCTTTCAATCTACTCTCTTCAATATCAACATGACTAATAACACATCTAATATTTGTTAATGAATCGAGTAAATGTAGATCACCCTCATCTCTTATTAATACTACTTTTGAATAATTTTCCCTTTTATAACCTTCAATAAAAATAATATCCGTCGAGAAAAAACGATATAATTCAAGTGTCTTTTTTAAATCCCAATTAATTAAATTTGTTCTTAATTGTAAAACACCATCTCCTTCAACACTAGAAACAATCGCTCCGGAGTTCAAGTGACGAACACTATCTTTACTAGTTAATTCTAAATCAGGTGCACCACCATGACCATGATGTTTGATCGTAGCAGCTAATAATCCCTCGTGCTTTGCCTTTTTAATTAGTTTTTCTGTCAGTGTTGTTTTCCCACTGTTTTGATAGCCTACAATTTGCAAAATGGAATAGTTCTTTTTCATCGCTCTCAATTCCTTTTTATTTATACTCTAATTATAAAAAGCTAACTGAAAAAACACCATCAATACAAAAATCATTTTAGATTTGTGTACCCATGGTGGAATTGTTTCCCCATCAATATTAACTAACATTTAGTAATGCCTTCATTTAGATGTTCACTAAATGTTCAATTTTTCTTTAAATTTTCCAATCATTGTTTTATGATAAGAAAAACAGAATTAAGTTAAGGGGTAGTTGTAATGTCTAAAGTCATCCATGAATTTAATGACTATATTCGAAAACTGCGCAAAGAATTATTTGGTAAAGGTCCTGAAAGAATCCATACAGTTTTAGTTGAAAATATGGCTGTTTCAACTTTATATGGAAACCTTACTCCTACTGAACTATTTATCGCGCAATCTTCCGAAGGCCGTGATATCGTACATAATGCTAGAACGAAGATGATTCAAGATGTTTATGCGAAAAATCATCCAGTTAAATTGGAAGAGATCGTTGGTGCTAAATTTATAAATCTTTTTTCTGATATGAAAGTAGAAGAAGATATTGCCATTTCAGTATTTGTTTTTGATAAAAAATTGGAAAACTTAATTGATTAAATAGTACACACTATTAATCAATTAAGCTTATGTTCCAATCTTATTTATGGAAAAAGTCGCCGCTTTTACCACCAGTTTTTTGAACTAAAAATGTATCTTTTATGACCATACTCTTATCAACGGCTTTACACATATCGTAAAACGTAAGGCCAGCTACGCTTACAGCTGTAAGTGCCTCCATTTCAACTCCAGTTTTCCCACTGCATTTAACTGTCGCACGAATGATTAAATCATAGCCATTTAGTACTTCTACATACTCAAATGTAAAGTCAGTCCCTGAAAGTGCAATAGGATGACACATCGGTATAATGTCAGACGTTTTTTTAGCTCCCATAATTCCAGCAATTTGAGCAACATTTAATGGATCACCTTTTTTAATTAATCCATTTTGAATTGCATCATATAATTCCTTTGAGATTGAAATTGTACTTTGCGCAATTGCTACTCTTGTTGTTATGTCTTTTTCTGATATATCGACCATTTTAGGTCTACCTTCTTCATTCCAATGGGAAAATTCACTCATGATGCTTCCTCCTTTTACGAAACAGATACTAGGGAATAGAAATTACTAGCCTAATCTAGTATTACTCCTACCCGTTTTGCCAATCCTCAGGCTTATTTATATTCTTAAAGATTCGTTCATCTTTTGAAAATGGTACTGTTAATACATTAACCTCATCGAATAGTACCTGAAGCTTTCGATTGTTTTTATCTAAAATTCCCTTCATCTTCCCGATGCAATCACGATGATAGAGTCCAAATAACGATTGAAGTTTATCTGATTGAATCGGAACAATTACATCAACGTTACTGTCCTTAAGCAATGCGATCATTTTTTTTACAAAGTCAGCTGTAATAAAAGGCGTGTCGCAAGCTAAGACAAAATACCAATCAATGTTTTGTATTTTAGAAAATGCATTGTACATTGCATACAGTGGACCTTGGTATTCTTCAGTTTCTCCTTCAATAACAAACTCTAAATCGTTTTTACTAAAATACGGAACTAGTTTTTCGTTTGTCGAAATGATGATCGGTGAAATCGAACTTTCTTCTAATGCTTGTACACTATATTCATATAAAAATTTGTTTTTATACGTTTCAAACATTTTGGGTTTACCGTAACGAGAGGATTTTCCACCTGCTAAAACTACGCCAGCTATTTTCATTGTCTATTTAATTCTTCTACAAAATGTTGGCAAGTCGGTAAAATTAATTTTGTCATCGCTAGGTTCACTGCGTTCTTTGAGCCAGGAATGATGTAGATTGCCTTATCATTAAAACTACCAGCAATTGCTCTACTAAACATCGCTTTTGGTCCGATTTCTGTATAGCTTAATGAACGGAACAGCTCCCCAAATCCTTGCATTTCTTTATCAAGTAATTTTGAAATTGCTTCATACGTAACATCTCTTCTTGTAAAACCTGTTCCACCAGTTAGAATCAGTACTTGAACTTCATCATCTTCACACAATGATCTAACTGTCGAATCAATCAATGCTTTTTCGTCTTTTATAATTTGATAATGATGCACGATATGATTTTGCTCTTCTAATAAAGATTTTATAAGCTTACCGCTCTCATCATTCTCAACAGTTCTAGTATCGCTAATTGTTAAAACTGCGATGTTAACAATTGCTTTTTCATTATGTTTATGCAAAACTCCACCAACTTTCTATTTCATCCTCCACTAACCGGTGGAATAAACGCAACAGTATCGCCATCGCTTACAATTTCTTCATCTGTCACAAAGTCTTCATTTATTGCCGTCATAATTTGATTAAGCTGTGGTAAATCGTATTTATTCATCATCAAATCTTTTAACGCTTTAACTTTTATCCCATTTTCAACTGAAATTGTTAATTCGTCAGTTCCAGCTTTCTCGCGTAAATGAGCAAATAATAATACTTTAATCATTTTGATTCCTCCTTACTTGGTTTTCCACCTTCGTATGCTGTGTTTTCTAGTTGATCACCAATCCACATCGTACCATCTTCCCAAAACTCTTTTTTCCAAATCGGAACAATTTGTTTGATTCGTTCAATTGCATATTCATTTGCTTCATATGCAACTTTACGGTGTGGTGAGGAAACTGCAATAACAACTGCAATATCACTAATCGTTAATTTACCCACTCTATGAGTAATCGCAACGAGTGCATCTGGCCATTTTTGTTTTATTTCATTACCAATTTGCGCAAGCTTTTTTACTGCCATTGATTCATACGCTTGATATTCTAAAGACAGTGTCTTTTTACCTTTTGTTAATTCCCTAACAGTACCGATAAAAAGAGTAATCGCCCCGGCATTTCTGCTTTTAACTTTATCTGAAACTTCTTCAACGACAATTGGTGTATCAACTATAGTAAATAATGATCGTTCCAAGTAAACCACTTCACTTTTCTTAGAATATTAAAGACTACTTATTTATATGAAGGTATAAAATCATGCCAAGGCCATTTACTTCCTTGAGGATCTTCTAATAATAATAAATCCACTGCCATCCCTTTTTCATATTTTCTAGTTCCACCAGGTAAAACGATAAATGCGTCTGTATTAGCTAAGGAAGATACTGCGCTAGATTTATCAAACCCTGCTGGAATTGCGGTTAACCCACCTTCATCGTATACAATTTTCCCTCTTACAAATCTAGTAAAAGGATTCGGTTTCGGGTAATTTTCTCCTAATACCGCACTTACCCTCTTTAAATGAGGAGTTTCATTGAATAAATACGTTTGGATAATCGGTCGAACATATAGTTCAAACCCAACAAAACAAGCAGATGGATTTCCTGATAAGCCGAATAATAATTTGTTGTCTAAATGTGCGACAGTTGTTACACTTCCTGGACGCATAGCAATTTTATTAAATAATACTGTAGCTCCTAATCTAGCATAAATATCTGGTAAATAGTCATAATCACCAACAGATACCCCACCAGTAGTAATCAAGATGTCTACTTGTTCTAACGCATTTTTCACTTCAGAAAAGCAAGTATCCAAGTCATCGCTAAACTTTCCTAAATATTTAGGAATTCCGCCTGCTTTTTGAATTTGAGCGAGAACCATATAGGAGTTACTATTGCGAATTTTACCAGGTTCAAGTGGTTCATTTACATCAAGCAATTCACTCCCTGTTGCAATTACTCCGATTACTGGCTTTTTCGCTACCGGAACTTGGCTATACCCAAATGTTGCTAATAATGCGATTGTTCCTGGATTGATTTCTGTGCCTTTTTTGACAAGAATATCTCCTTTTGACGTTTCCTCACCTTGAAAAGAAATATTATCACCCTTTGGAAATGAACGTTTAATTTCAATAAATGATTTATCTTCCGTTTTCATCTCTTTCACCAATTCAAGCATGACAACTGCTGAACAACCTCGAGGTATTTGAGCCCCAGTCATAATACGCACAGCTTGGAATGGTTCTACTTTATTTGGGAAAACTGAGCCAGCCCCAATTTCTCCTACTACTTCAAAAACTGTAGGATTTTCAGTATTTGTATGAATTGTATCTTCTGCTCTAATTGCAAAACCATCATATGGAGAACGGTCGAAAGCAGGTATATCTTGATCAGCTTTTACGTCATCAGCCAATACTCGACCATACGCTAAATCAATTGAAACCATTTCCTGTGATCCGCGTACAGCAAACTCCATCACTTTACGAACTGCTTCTGCTACCGGTAGTGGTATTCTTTTTTCAACCATTCATCTCAAACCCCTCTTTTATTAACCTAATAAACGATAATATAGTTTCTTAGCTTCTTGTATATTATTTGTGCCATGAACGAAAACCCTTCCATCTAGAAAAATGACAAAACGATAATCTTCTAACTGGCAAGAGATCAAATAAGGATTTCGTTCAACTTTTCCGTGTTGTTTTAATTGATGTTCTAGTTCATTAAAATCATAATTTTTCGTCATTGATGGTCTGATTTGGACCGTATTTCGTCCACAAAGTGTACTTGTTTTCGTTTGATTTTCAAATGATAAATAAGGATATGTCTTATTCAATCCACATGAAGGGCACTCATCTGACTTCAATTTTGTTACTTTAAATGAAAAATGTTGATTATTCCATAAATCAAATATAAGGAATTTTGGATTGACTGCGGAATAATCCTCAACTACTATTTTCAAAGCTTCCGCAACTTGAAATGCTGATACTAATTGAACAGCTGGACTAATAATTCCAGCTGTATCACATGTCGCACCAGGTACAGGTACACCCTTTAATATACAGTTTAAACAAGGCGTTTTACTAGGCAGAATTGTGCAACACATACCTAAACTGCCAACACAAGAACCATATACCCATGGAATTTCATACTTCTGAGATAAATCATTTATGATAAATCGAATATCAAAATTATCTGTTGCATCAATCATCACATCGATATCTTTTAGAAGAATGTCCATATTTTCTGAAGTAGCATCCATTACTAGTGCATTGATGCTCACTTCTGCATTAATTTTATGTAGACGTTGTTTAGCCGCGATTACTTTCGGTAGTTTTTCAAATGCGTCTTCTTCTGTATAAAGTTGTTGCCTCTGCAAATTACTTATTTCAACATAATCTCGATCTATTAAAGTTAGTTTTCCAATTCCGGCTCTAACAAGTGCCTCAGCGCTAGCACTTCCTAACGCACCTGCTCCAACGATTAAAACATGTTTTTTTCTAATCAATTCTTGTCCCTTTTCACCAATAGGAGTAAAAAGTTGCTGACGCGAATAACGTTCTGTCATAAAAATCCTCCACTCAAAAACTTGGTCTAGGAATAAGTTGTTTCCTACCTTTAAATAAAAGCAGCATTAAGAAATCCTCATCATATAAGGAGTTCTGAATGCTGCTTAATTTCCCTGCTTAACTAGCAGAGATACCAATCATCACTTTACATTATTGGAAAGAGTGTTATACAAAAAATTGCATAAACTCCAAACCCCATCGTTTTAAATTAACCGCCTATATGTGACATTTCAATTTTATTTGATGGTTTTTTTGTATTACTTAACCGCTCATCCGAATAGCGATCAGTTCGATTGCTCCATATCGAAAGAATTGATTCTTTTATTTGCTCATCATCTTGATCAGACCTTACCAATTCTCTCAAATCATATCCTTTAGTAGCAAATAAGCAAGTATATAATTTTCCTTCCGCAGAAATACGTGCTCTTGTACAAGTTGAACAAAATGAATCGGTAACTGATGAAATAATGCCAATTTCATCATCACTATCTTTATATCGATATCGATTTGCAACCTCACCTACATAATTAGCTTCAGTCAATTCTAAAGGCATGATTTCATTGATCATGTCTATGATCGTTTTTTTGGATATGACTTCATCGAGCTTCCAGCCGTTATAGTTTCCAACATCCATATATTCAATAAATCGAAGAATATGTTTTTTCTCTTTAAAATACTGTGCCATCGGGATAATATCTTGTTCATTCTTACCTTTTTGAACTACCATATTGATTTTGACTTTCATGCCAATATCAGCAGCTGCTTGAATTCCTTCAAGAACCGATTTTACATTTCCACGTTTACCACTCATATAAGAGAATCGTTCTTCATCTAGTGAATCGATGCTGACAGTAACTCTTTTTAAACCCGCTTCATATAACTCTTTTGCGAACTTTTTAAGTAAAGTACCATTTGTTGTTAAAGCAATATCTTCAACACCATCGATCTTATTTAATCGCTCAATTAATCTAGGTAAACCTTTCCGTAATAAAGGTTCGCCACCGGTAATTCTTATTTTTCTAACGCCTAAAGATACAAAAATACGCGTTAATCTTTCAATTTCATCAAAGGATAGTATTTTATCTTGTGATAAAAAATCATAGTCCGGACCAAAAATTTCTTCAGGCATACAATAACGGCAACGAAAATTGCAGCGATCGGTAACAGATATACGTAAATCCTGTAAAGGTCGTTGGTGTTTATCCAATGCAACATTTTTCATAACCATTGCCTCACTTATCGTTTTAATTCATTATGATTTATTTATCATTTACAATTCTATTTGAATGTGTGTATACATTTAAAGATTTATTTCGAATAAATCCAACTGTCGTAATTCCTAATTCTTCAGCTAATTGAAGTGCTAATTCAGTTGGAGCAGATTTAGTAAGTATTACCTCACAACCAATTTTAGCTACTTTTAGTAAAATTTCAGAAGATAAACGTCCACTAAACACAATAATTTTATCTGAAATACTAATCTTATTTTTAAGACAATAACCATAGATTTTATCTAATGCATTATGTCTCCCAATATCCATTCTATTCAAAACAAATCCATTTAAATCACATAAAGCAGCGTTGTGGACTCCACCTGTATTTTGAAACAAAAGAGCTGATTGTTGCATCTCATTCATTAAACGAAAACAATCTTGAAATGATAGCTCAACATTCACTTCTTTCATTTTTTTTGCTGTCAATGCGTCATTTACAAAAACAAAGCCTTGTCTACTCATCCCACAGCATGATGTGATATATCTTTTACTTTGAATCTCTTTATAATATGGATTAATATTCTTTGTTTTAATATGAACAAAGCCTTCTTTTTCTTGGAACCATATGTCTTCAATATCCTCATATTTCCGGATAATTCCTTCAGATGCCAGAAAACCTACGACCATATCTTCAATATATTCAGGAGTACTGACCATCGTAGCAAATTCTTGTCCATTAATTTTAATCGTGACGGGATATTCTGTGACAACGCTGTCTTCTATATAGTTTGTTTCACCATTTTCAAAGCGGAGAATTTTTCTTCTCACTTCATTTGGTAGCATCGTTTTAGATTCCCTTCTTTAACTATTTGTTTTTCAAAAATATTCATAAGAGATGAACCTCTATTAAAAGGCTCATCTCTTATTATTAAACTCTTTTCTATTAAATACAATGAATTGTTTTTTCTACTATTCTTTTAGACCTTTTCCCATACCTTTTAGAAAATTAATACCGAAACCAACTGCTCGATTTACATCAGGGTCTTTCAAAACTTTTACTAAATCAAGAATGCCTATTTTATCATCCTTTTCAAGATGTTTATTCCCTTCATCAATTCCTTTTGTGACAGAATTGATTAACTTTGTGGTTACCTCAGGGTCAACACTTGAAAGTGCACCTGCAGCACCCATTAGGTTATTGATTATATTCGTTACCGGCTCACGGTTCATTTGTCCTAAAGCAATTTTAGCAATTTTCTCTTTAGACTGAAGCATAGAATTCGCAGCTTCAAGCACACCAGTATCATTTAAATCAGAAACTAAGCTCATAATTTTATTTAACGAATCTTCATTTTCTGCTAATAAATTCTTCAAATCCTCTAGCTTCTGCTCTTTTTGCTCTTCTTTCGTCGGTACGTACTTTTGAATTGTCGTGATTGGCTTTGCCATGTTAATTCCCCTTTATTTTGTCGTTAAGTGGACGTATCCTTCTCGCTCCCATTTACGTTTTACTTCAACCCCATTTTGAGGATTTCGTTTTTTATTACGCGGGTTCGATTTTGGCATTGGACTATTACCTTCTACACGTAGTACTTCCATACGTACTCTCGTTTGCTTATAAGCCGGCGTATTTGTACGGTGATCGGCCGCTGGTCCTGTTAAGAAATTAATAGCAGATTCCTTGTTAGTTGAATTCATCGGTAAGAACAACTCATTTTTTTGAACTCGATCCGTTACTAGTGCAGGCAATTTCAATGCCCCATACGGGGATACTAAACGAACTAATGAGCCATCTTTAATTCCTCGTTCATTGGCAAGCTCAGGTGACACCTCCACAAAAATCTCAGGTACCTTTAATTGAATACCATATGATTTATTCGTCATATTTCCTTCATGGAAATGCTCAAGCATACGGCCATTATTAATTAATAGGTCAAACTCTTCCGGAAACTCAACGGGCTCCATCCAATCGGCTAAAGCAAATCTAGCTTTTTTATCTGGGAAATTAAAACCATCTTCATAAAGAAGTTCTGTACTTGCTCCGTCTAAACTTCCCCAAAGGAAGCTATCCCAGCCTTCTATCACTTCATAACTAGCTTGTGAGAAAAGTGGAGCTAAACTTGCCATTTCACTAAAGATATCGCCTGGATGCTTGTAGCTCCAATTTGCACCTAAACGGTTCGCAATTTCTTGAACAATCCACCAGTCAGCTTTTGATTCTCCTAGAGTAGGTAATGCTTGATATAATCTTTGTACTCGACGTTCAGTATTTGTAAATGTTCCATCTTTTTCAAGTGATGGCGCAGCAGGTAAAATAACATCTGCATATTGCGCTGTTTTCGAGAAGAAAAGATCTTGAACAACGAAGAAGTCTAGTTCCGATAAAACTCCATCAATATGATTTGCATTACAATCAACAAGCGCCATATCCTCACCAACTAAATACATAGCTTTCATAACGCCTTTTTCAATTGATTGAAGCATTTGGATATTATCAAGACCTGGTTTGCCAGCGATTTCAACGCCCCATGCTTTTTCAAACTTTTTACGTGCAGTGTCATCAGTAACATGTTGATAGCCTGGAAGCCAACCAGGAAGAGTCCCCATATCACATGCTCCTTGTACATTATTGTGACCTCGTAACGGATACGCACCTGCACCTGGACGTCGATAGTTTCCTGTAGCAAGCAATAAGTTCGAAATTGCAGCAGATGTATCTGAGCCACCAGTATTTTGTGTAACACCCATTCCCCATAAAATACAAGTTCCATCAGCTTCATGAACCATCTCAGCTATTTGAATTAGAGTTTCCTTTGAAATGCCAGTCACGCTCTCGGCATATTCAAGAGTGTATTTCTCAAGAACGACTTTAAAATCTTCAAAGAAGTGAACATTCTCATAAATAAACTTTAAGTCATGCCAGCCTTGGTCAATAATATATTTTGTTACAGCCATCAGCCATACTTGGTCTGTACCTTGTTTCGGTCTAATAAAAATGTCAGAACGCTCGGCCATTTCATTTTTACGAAGATCTGCAACAATCAGTTTTTGACCATGTAGTTTATGAGCTCGCTTAACTCTTGTCGCAAGGACAGGATGACCTTCCGCTGGGTTTGCTCCGACAATAATAACTAGTCCAGCTTTTGCGATATCCTTAATCGTACCTGCATCTCCACCCATCCCAACTGTACGGAATAATCCATCTGTCGCTGGTGATTGGCAATAACGTGAGCAATTATCAACATTATTCGTTTCGAACACTTGTCTTGCTAGCTTTTGAATTAAATAGTTTTCTTCATTTGTAATTTTTGAAGATGAAATAAAACCAACAGAGCCTTTACCATATTCTTGTTTAATTGAACCTAGTTTACTTGCAACTAAATCAAGTGCTTCATTCCAGCTCGCTTCAACAAATACACCATTTTTTCGAATTAATGGTTTTGTAATTCGTTCTTCCGAATTAACGAAATCCCAACCAAATTTACCTTTTACGCAAGTCGAAATTGCATTTACTGGCGCATCAGAGCTTGGTTGAATTTTTAAGATTTTACGATCCTTCGTCCAAACCTCAAAAGTACATCCAACACCACAGAAAGTACAAACTGTTTTTGTCTTTTCCGTACGAGTTTCGCGCATTGCTGCCTCAACCTCTGAAACCGCGAAAATACCACTATATCCTGGTTCTACTTTTTTTACTAAATCAATCATCGGATCTAGTAATTCTTCGTTTAAGCCCGTCATAAAACCAGCTTCACCAAGCATAGATTTTTCCATTAATGCATTACAAGGACAAATCGTTACACATTGTCCGCAACTAACACATGAAGAATCATTAATTGAAACACCTTTATCCCAAATGACACGAGGACGCTCAGCCTCCCAATCGATTGACAATGTCTCATTTACCTGAAGATTTTGACATACTTCCACGCACTGACCACAAGCAATACATTGGTTTGGATCATATCGATAAAATGGATGTGTTAAATCTACTTCACAAGAAGCAACCTTTGGTTGATAAGGATACTTTTGATGCTCAATACCCATTTCCTCTACTGTATTATGCAGCTTACAATTACCGTTGTTATTATCACAAACCGTGCAATATAGTAAATGATTTTCTAATAAACGATCCATTGCTTCAGTTTGAGCTTCCTTAGCTTTTGGTGAAGACAATTGAATATTCATCCCACTCATTGCTCCAGTTGAACATGAACGTTTTAGCTCTCCATTAATTTCAACAATACAAGTATCACAAGTTTGAATTGGATCGACTTCAGGAACATAACAAATTTGCGGATGACTCATTTCATTTTTATTGATGATTTGTAAGATTGTTGAACCTTGCTCGGCAATTATTTCTTTCCCGTTAATCGTGATTGTAACCATGTTATTTTCCACGGTTTTCCTCCCCTTTTTCCCATAAAGAAAACTCACCGACTGGCAAGCCGTGTATTTCGGCGTAGACAGAGGCGTAGTTGCACTTATACTTAATTCTTCAAATTGGCAACGTCATCGAATACTCTCCTTGCTGCCAATTTTTACGTTTTAACGTATAAAAAAATCCACCACAAAAAACACGTACCCAATGATTAGGCTTTATGTCTTCATGGTGGAATAGTTTATTAGCAAATCGTACTAACAGACCAATCCAATTTTTTGTTTACTAAATTGATAGAGTCATAACATCTCTCATACTATGATTCCATCGCTATAAAATAATTATAATCCTAAAATTATAAATAAACAATAGATTCACAATATGTATATAAAACGCTTACAATTTTTACTTTATTTAACAACAGTAGTCTTTAATTTTTCAAAGTTGTTATTAAGCTTTTCAACAGCCTCATTATACTCTTCTTCTAGCTCATTAATAATATCGGCAACTGAACAAATTTTTGTTATTGCCCCAACACCATGGCCAGCAGACCAAATTTCTTTCCAAGCT
The DNA here is from genome assembly GCF_042267765.1 of Gottfriedia sp. NPDC056225. Classification (NCBI taxonomy): domain Bacteria; kingdom Bacillati; phylum Bacillota; class Bacilli; order Caryophanales; family Bacillaceae; genus Gottfriedia; species Gottfriedia sp. NPDC056225. The sequence goes on from NZ_JBHJTJ010000030.1 coordinate 42,275, forward strand.
TTGGCACTTGATTCGTTTTTCATCCCGTCGAAATCGACTTTATCTTTCTTCTTTAATTCCCCAGGGTCAAGTCCAGCCTTCACAATGCTAGGAATTAACATATTCGCTTTTACGCCAGAAAATGCATCAGTCAGTATAAGATCATCTTGTGTTGCATCGACTAACATTTGACGATATTCATCATTTGCTAAGCTTTCTTTCGCAACAATGAAGCGCGTTCCCATATACGCTAAATCAGCACCTGCAGCTTGAGCAGCTAAAATACTTTTACCTGTCGAAATCGCACCTGCAAGCACAATGATTCCATCCCAGAACGTACGAACACTATCAACAAACGCAAATCCATTTAAATTTCCAGCATGACCACCTGCGCCTGATGCTACTAGAATTAGACCATCAACACCAGCCTCTGCTGCTTTCTTGGCGAATTTAATATCACTCACATCAGAAAACACAAGGCCACCATAACTATGTACAATATCAACTACAACTTTAGGAGAACCTAATGAAGTAATAACAAGCTCTGGCTTATGCTTTTGCAAAAGTTCAATTTCTTCTTGCAATCTACTATATGAGCTATGTACAACCATATTCATTGCCCAAGGAGCAATTTTACGCTCAGGCTCATTTGCGCGCGCCAAGGCAAGATTATCATTTAATTGACCCATCCATTGATCAAGAACCTCAATCGGTCGTGCATTTGGTGCTGGAAATGATCCAATTACCCCATTTAAACAAGCTGCCTCTACTAACTCAGGTCCAGAAACTAAAAACATTGGTGCAGAAATGGCTGGTAACCTAAGTTGAGTCCACCACTTTTCAGGAATTTGTTTATTCATATAAATATCCTCCCTTTTCTTAAGTGAATATTCTGATTATTAATAATGATACATTAGTAAACTATTATTTTCAACTTCGTATCATCAAAAAACTATATTTTCGCTTATAGCGAAACTCTACACTCGCGAATTTGTTATACAAATATATTAATAAGAATAATAAAAACGAACCCAATTAGACTCCAATCCATCTATAAATTCATATTTCATAGTGGATTGAACACAGTACACTTTCATTTATTGATAGAAAATTATTATTAGGATTAACAATCTAAGTGAAGGATTGTAGTAACGATTAAATCAAAAAAATATCATTCTCTCATATATAATCTATTCAACTTTAATAAAAAAACAAAAACACTGGAATCCCTTAATTTGGGAGTTCCAGTGTTTGTTATAGTCTATTAGTTTAATATTGTTACTTTAACTTGTTTTCTTCCAAAATTAATCGCATCTTGTTTATTTGCTACAAACACATCAATACGATGTCCTTTGATCGCTCCACCAGTATCACCAGCGATTGCTTCACCATAGCCTTCTACATACACTTTACTTCCAAGCGGGATAAGATTTGGATCTACAGAAATTACTTTCATGTTTGGATTCTTCTTTAAGTTAATTCCTGTAGCTGTAACGCCGGAACATCCTTTACAAGAAGCTGTATATGCAGTAGCTTCCACTGTAACTACTTTTTTGTTCGTTGCTTTTGGTTTAGATACATTCTTTTTTGGTGCAGTTACATTTACTTTTGGTTTAGATACACTTTCTTTTGGCGCAGCTACTTCCTCTTTTGGTTTAGATGTACTTTCTTTTGGTGCAGCTACTTCCTCTTTTGGTGTAGATATACTTTCTTTTGGTGCAGCTACTTCCTTTGTTGGTGCTGCTGCAGTCTTTGGAGACACTGTTTCTGACGGCTCAGCTGAAGTAGTTTCTGTTTGTGTTGCAGTAGTCACTTCAGATTGAGCAGTATTTTTTACACCTTCAAAGATTAATAGATTTAATCCTGGGTGAATGAGATCAGTATGTAAATTGTTCCATTCTTTAATTTGTGAAACTGTTGTATCATTGTTTTTCGCAATATCCCATAATGTATTACCTTCTTCAACTAGATAATGTTTTTCTGGAGCAATAGTTAGTTCATCACCAGGATGAATTAGGTCTGTAGTTAAACTGTTTAACATTTTTGTATTTTCTACTGATGTATTATTCGTGCGTGATAGATCCCAAAGGGTGTCCCCTTTTTTTACTGTGATAGTTGCAGCCTGTACATTAGCACTTACAGTTACTGAGAGTACAGTAGCTGCTGTGATCGTCATTAATTTTTTAAGCATTTCTTTTACCCTCCATGTTCCTTCATTTGCTAATTTTCCTAATCGTAACATAGATTTTTCAGAAAAAAAGAACAGGGAGATGATAAATCATTTACGTTCATGGCATGTTTATTACAGGAATATATCTAAAATTATGGAATTATCGGCAAAAAAAGGCATTTACTTTAGCCTCTTTTCAAGTTAATTCCCCTGTGCTACTTGGTACTGAGCTCAACTTTTTATTTGCGAAATCAATATTAAAAGATTATTAAATAAATTACATAAATTACATTAAATAATGATATTTGTATTAGAAGCCTCATTTCACCTGATATAAGAATCCTACTTTAAAAAGGCAAAGCCGTCTTCATATCATAAAGACGGCTTTGTTGCGCTTAATAAAAGTTTAATTTTTATCTATTTAAATGAAACTCCAGCTAATGCCGCTCCTATTTGATTTTGAGCATTAGTAAGAATGCTTGAAGAAGAAGTATAACCATTCATCAATATCGCAAAATACAGATGTTCACCATCTTTAGTAGTCACATAGCCTGACAGTCCGCTTACACCTGTAAGAGTGCCAGTTTTAGCATGCAAATTATTTTCAGCAAGTGTTTGTACCATTCGGTTTTTTAATGTGCCATCAACTCCAGCAATCGGGAGAGTTTGATCATATACATCAAAAAAAGGTTCTTTACTCATACCGACAAGCACATTTCCGATTTGACGTGCAGAAAGCATATCATATCTACTTAAACCAGAACCATCTACCATTCTATATGTCGGATCAATACCATACTTTAGTAAACTATCTTTTACAACTTGCGCACCTGCAGAAGAGCTTCCTTCCCCTTTTTTCTCCGCCCCAAGTCGCTTAAGAAGCATTTCGGCATAGAAATTATCACTCTCTTTAGTCATAAAGCCAAGAATATCACGTAGCGGTGGCGAGGATAATTGTGATATTTTCACTTCTCCATTTGTCACAACACCATTTTTTACCTCTGCTCGCTTTCTAAATTTAATACCTGCTTTTTCCATTTCTTCTTTCATTATTGTACCAGCATATAAAGAAGGCTCTTCTATAGCCATTTGTTCACTACCAGGTTGTACACTTAAAGGTAGGTCTCCTTTTAAGTGGATGATGTTTTTACCTCGCTCCTTTTCAACCGTAAATGTATTTTTCGAATCAGCTTGTACTGTTTTCGATTCATTTATTATTTGCACATACTCAGTTTTAGGTTCCAAATTAAAAGCTACTGGTTTCCCAACTTCACTAGGTTTATAGTTTACTTGAACTGAACTCCTATTAATTGATAGTGCACTTAATGGGGCATTATATCCATATGGTTCATCATCCCATGCCCATCCAGTTCCTAGACGCTGTGTGTCATATTGACTTTCATCAATAATCATATCTCCATTGATTTGAGTAATTCCTTTTTTCTTTAAATCCTCAACTAGTCTTGTAATTTTTGTACCGTTCTTTTGGCCAGTAGGATCATCAGACTGCAGTGTTGGATCGCCATATCCTTTTATAATGACATCCCCATCTACTTTGCCATGTTTATTTGGAGGTGCTGTTAAATAAAGTTCCGTTTTGAATGTATAGTCTGGGCCAAGTTCTCTTAGTGCAGTAGCTGACGTCAACAGCTTCATATTCGAAGCTGGTGTTAGTAAATCATCACCATCTCGTTGATAAAGCACTTCTTCTCCATTCTTTCGGTCAAGTGAACCTACAACTATGCCTGTCGTTACACCTTTTAAATTTTCTTGATTCAAGATTGGGTCGATTAGTGTAGAAAGTAAAAATGTATCAGCAATTGATTGAACACCATCACCCGTCTGATTAGGATACTGACTAAGTAAAACAGCAACCGCATCCTGAAATGCCGTAGCTGATGATGACGTACGAACACCATTTAACAATATTGAAAATGCAAGCTTATCGCCATTTTGATCCGTTACATAACCAGATAAACTATTGATGCCGCTCATAGAACCAGTTTTGGCATGCACATTTTTTTCAGCACTCGTTCCGATCATTCGTGATTTAAGCGTTCCATCAACACCTGCAATTGGTAGCGATTGTTCAAATACTTCCTTATACTCTTGTTGAGACACATATTTCAATAACTGTGCCATTTGTTTTGGTGAAATTAAATCCATACGTGATAATCCTGATCCATCGACCTGTCTATAGTTTGTATCGATTTCTGCTTTTTTAAGAAATTCCTCAATAACGTCTGCTCCTGCATTAAAGCTTCCTTCATTTTTAGCAACTACACCTAATTCCTTCAATAGCATTTCCGCATAAAAGTTATCACTCTGCTTATTTAACTGAACAATCAATTCACTCAGAGACTGGGAATTATGTACAAGAATCGGAGTACCTGTTGTAATTTTTGTTTTTTCTACTTTTACTTTTTTCTTTATTAAGTCAATTCCTTCTGCACTCAAAGCTTTCTTCCAAACATTTCCTGCAAAAAGTGCAGGGTCATCTATTGCTACATCTTCAGTATAGACCGATGATTGTTTTCCGATCGTACCACTAATAACAACTGAATTCGACCCACGAGGTCTATCAATTACAATATTATTATTGATCCCCTCAACTATTTTTGCATTGTTATGTATGGTTACATAATCAGTCATAGGATTCATCCCTAATGAAGGCGCTTCTCCTATAGAACCATCTGGAGTAATAGAAAGACTTATCATATTTTCATGCACAGCTAATGAGCTGATTTGAGCGTTATATCCATATGATTCATCGTCCCACATCCATCCTGCTCCAAGTCGATCGTCGTCAAAATAACTATCATCTACCAATATATCGCCGTTAATAGATTTAATGCCCTTGTTTGACATTTCTTTAGCCATATTTCGCATATCTTCTTCTGACAAAGATGGATCACCATATCCTTTAACAATTACGTTACCATGTAGCACCCCTTTTTTGTTAATTTGACCAGTAGTGTACACTTCAGTTTTAAAATGGTGATTTGGAGTTAGTTTATCTAACGCCGCTGCTGTAACAAACAGTTTTAAATTAGAAGCAGGTACAAATGTTTTATCTGCGTCATACTCATCCAACAACTCTCCAGTTCTCGTGTTATATACTACAATACCTGCATGCATACCGACTGTGTTTGAGTTTTTTGATAATTGATCTACTAGTCGATCGATTTGTGGAATAGTCTTGACGATTGTTGACGTATCCGTAGACGTAGCATATGCTGGCAGCGTAAAAACTTGCATTGCAAGTACGGAACTTAACAATAACTTGTTACCGATTCGTTTCATTTTCCTCATATTTCCTCTCCCCTTTTTGTTTAAAGTACAAATATTAAGATTCAAATTATTCCAAAAATATCCTTTTTATTTATTTAAATAAATTAAGTCCTCAAATAAAATCCAAGTTTCTATTTAATCATGCGAAAAAATAATTAGATAAAATTTCCATCCTTGAACAAATAATGACAAAATTCGACTCGATAAAAATGTAAAATAGTAATAACCAAGTAAATTATGTAATATAATTGTAATCTACGGATGCAAAGCTATCATTTAAACTCAGTAACATTTATAAATGGAACAATGGGTACAGGAGGTATTTTTTTGGAAACTACTTTAAATGTTAAAAGAAGTAATAGTAAGCGGAGAAGGTCATTTAATCAAATTATTCCCTGGCATTTCATTTTAATTGGAGTAATCGTTATAATCGCAATCATTGCAATCGGTTATAATCGGGCAAACCATTTTAACGCTCAAATTAAGATTAATGGCATAAAATTAAGTGGATTGAATGCTGAGCAAGCACTTAATAAGTTAAAAACTAGCAAACTTAAAAACATAGTTTATGTAGGTGACACGAAAGTATTGGATGGTAAAGATACAAAGATGAGCTTTACCGAGAAGGATCTGCCGGCTATTAAAAAAGTATTAAAAAAACAGCGTACGTTTTTTCCTTCATCAAAAGCAAAAAATTATTCTTTAATGCCAAGTCAATTAGATGAAAAGCAAATTGATGCAATGAATAAACAAATTGAAGAAAAACTTCTCACTCTTAATAATGGATTAAAAGCGCCACAAGATGCGAAAGTTCATTTGGAACAAGGTAATATTATTGTCTCTAAAAGCATTAACGGTGAACAATATGATGTTGCTAATCTAGTAAAAGACTTCAAACGTCATGAATATTCTAGTGTAATTCATTTAAAACCTATTTACCTACAACCTATTAAAGAAAACAATCAAATTGTGAAAAATGAAAAGAAAGAACTACAAGCACTCCTAGCTCGCACAGTTGATTATAAAGTGCAGGATAAAGTTTATTCTTTAAAAGCAAGCGAATTAATTAAAAATGCGTCTGTATCAAAAGATATGAAAGTCACAATTGACTCTGTTGATCTAAAAAACAAGATTGCTGAAATCGATAAAGCTCAATCTACATTAGATAAAAACTTTCAATTTAAGACTCATTCCGGTTCTGTCATCTCAGTTAAAGGACAAGGCTACGGCTGGGCATTAGATGTGGAGAAAGAATCAAAACAAATTCAATCAGCTTTTGAGTCTGGAGAGAAATCTATTACTGCATCTAACATTTTAGGTCATGGCTGGAACGATGAAGGTTATGGTTATACTACGACCTCAAACAATGGCATTGGTGATACGTATGCTGAAGTGTCGATTTCAGAACAACGTATTTGGCTTTACAAAAACGGTAAATTAGCTATCACAACTAGTGTCGTTACAGGTAAACACATCACTGGTGAGGATACATCAAAAGGAGTATGGTATGTCCTTTATAAGCGAACGCCATCTATACTTAAGGGCTCTCACGTAGGAAGTGGCGCATATGAAGTTCAAGTTGATTATTGGGCACCATTCACAAACAGTGGCCAAGGTTTCCACGATGCTAGCTGGCGAACTAATTGGTCAAATAATGCTTATCTAACTGCAGGTTCAGGTGGGTGCGTTAATACACCACCTAGTATAATGAAAACTGTATTTGATAACCTTAGCACATATGAGCCAGTAGTTATTTATTAAAAGTAGTTAAAGCAGGAAATCCTTGGAGATTTCCTGCTTTTTTATTTGATGGAATTTATTTAAATAAGTTAAGTTATAAAATGTGATGGGGGATCGCAAATAACTCTCGCGATCGCTATTAAATTTCCAGAATGGCAATTAAATATAAAAAATACCCATACCGGTAATAGTATTTTTACTTAATTATCCTCCCTAAGTAGATACTTTCAAATGGAAAGTTAGCAAATTTTCTTTAATTTAATCTAAACTGCTAAAAAATGGCTCGAAATCTACTGCTTTTTCATGAAAAAAACAGAACCTCGTCCCCCCTTCTCAATTACAATTTTAATCGCATCTCTAAGGATCAGCTAACCTGTTTATGGGGAGTCTAATCAAATTAAGTCGACCATAAAATTCCAATAAAAATAGCCATAATCTTAGTAATTATCAAGAAACATCTCATTATTACAAATTTGTCCAATTTATTATATTTTGATTATTTACCCCTTATTAAGTGAACTCACATATGAGGTTATGTTAGAATTTAGACTTAATGTGTTCTCACATTCTTAATTAATTAATTACCAAATTCATGTATATCTAAGATTTGCCCTTACTAGTCTTTGAGGTAAGGGATTTTTCTTTGTTGTATTTAGGTATTGGGAAGAGGGAAGGTTTAATAATGAAGTCGAAGTCAGGATACACCTTAATTACGTTAAATTTAAAAAAAGAGAGAAAAAAGAAGAGAACAATGAACCAAGTGGCATTAGTAGGACTTGCCTCAACATTTGTAGCCATTCAAGTTCCAAACACTACAGAAGCTGCCACGTCAATTGATCCTAAGAAAACACTGCAATCTAGTGCGCAAACTTTTTCTGAAAACACAAATACATATAAATCAAGTGGTAATGGTGTCCGCATTAGATCTGGGGCCGGTACTTCTTATCAAATTTTAGGTAGTGTTAATAAAGGGCAAAGTATTGATGTAATCTCATATTCCAATGGCTGGTATAAGGTAAAAGTTAATGGGATATCAGGATATATGAGTGCATCTTATGTTGCAAAAGTAACCGAATCGAATAGTAGTACTAATCAAGTAGTCACTTCGGGAAACTATATTTCTACTGGTAATGGAGTACGCATTAGAACTGGGGCCGGTACAAATTATCAGATTATAGGTAGTGTTAATAAAAATCAAAAACTAGATGTGATTTCAAGCTCTAATGGCTGGTATAAAGTTAAAGTTAATGGCTTAACAGGGTATATGAGCGCATCTTATGTTGCAAAAGTAACTGAATCAAATAGTAATACTAACAGTAATCCGGTCGTTAGCACTGGGAACTACATTTCTACAGGAAGTGTCAACATAAGATCTGGGGCTGGTACTTCTTATCAGATTTTAGGTATCGTAAATAAAAATCAAAAACTAGATGTGATCTCTAGCGTAAATGGTTGGTACAAAGTTAAAGTTAATGGCTTAACAGGGTATATTAGTGCATCTTATGTTGCAAAAGCAACAAATACAAGTTCAAATTCAAATAACTCTCAACCAGATAACTCTCAAACGTTTGATGTACAAAGTTTAATAACCTATTCAAAAAAGTATTTAGATGTACCTTATGTTTGGGGTGGAGCAACTCCATCTGGATTTGATTGTAGTGGATTTATTTCATATGTATTCAAAGAATTTGGCGTGTCACTTCCAAGAACAAATGTTGCAGGTTATTGGTATAATAACTCAAACTTAAAAACTGTAAATAATGCACAACCTGGAGATTTAATCGTTTTCAAAGATACATATACTTATGGGCCTTCTCATATGGGTATTATGATTAATAGCACAGAGTTTATCCATGCAAGTAGCAGTTCAGGTGTAACAATTTCTAATATAAACAATACATATTGGGACCAACATTTTTTAGGATTTAAAAGATTTCAATAAGGTTTGAAAACTATTTAAATTTATAAGACTTAATAGAAAAAGTTCAACTTTACTTGTTCAGTAAAAAGTACCCTATTAAATAGACCGATTTAAACAGTCTACTATATAGGGTACTTTTGTTTATCTTTTAGCATTTAAATAGTATTAAACTCGATACTCATCCGCGCGCCAATTTTTAATACTCTGTTTAATTTCTTTGGAAGATAATCCTTCATTTACTGCTTTTTCACTTAACTCGACAAACTCCTCATCGCTTGCAAATCGTAATGCTATGATCTGCCCCATTGTTGTTTTTGGATTTAACGGTTTACCTGTTAACGTAAAATGACGGAAATTTTCTTCCATACGAATGACACGGTCTTGTACTTTATTCGAGTACATTCTTGTGAGTAAAAATGAAATAACTAATAAAAGTGAGGTAAATAGAATAAATACCGCTAGCCAAATATGATCACAATTTTTTATCGCAATACATAAGTTAACGATTGAACCAATAATTGTGATTAATGCTAGTGGTGCACCAAAAAAGTGAAATAGTGGGTGATATCGAACATGTTGATCTAAGCTTTGCTGTTTCATATGTATATCTCTCCTTTAAAAATATATTATGTTCCCTATTCTATCATTATTATTCGAACTGCATATTTATCATTAAAGAATTTTTATATACTAAAAAAATCTAGTAAACCTTAAATTTAGGCTTTCTAGATTTTTTTCAAATTATTTTCATTTCTACTATATATGAATAAAAAACATCTAGTAAGGACATTATCGAAAATGGCAGTATAGATGTTTTTCTAATCATATTAGCAACTCACTTGATCTCTTCCATTATGCTTTGATTTATATAAAGCTTGATCAGCTTGTTTAATCAACTTTTTAATATCTTGTTCACTTTCGGCAACTAATGATGCCACACCAATGCTTAAGGTTACTAACTTTTCCTCAGAATCTTCATGTTCAATCTTTAGTTTTTTTACATTTTTACATATACGAATCCCTATTTTCATTGCATCGTCAAGATTTGCTTTCGGTAACAAAATAGAAAATTCCTCTCCGCCATACCTTGCAACTATACCTGACGAACTAGTTGTATCTGATTGCAGACATAATGCGATCTTCTTTAAGCATTCATCACCTTTTGGATGGCCATATAGATCGTTATATTTTTTAAAATAATCAACGTCAATCATTAATAAAGACATTGGTATTGAACTTTCATAAGATTTGGAGCAAAAATTCAAAAATTGTTTATCAAAAAATCTACGATTATATAACCCTGTTAAACCGTCAACATTTGCAATGTTTTCCATCTTCTTTAATTTCATTTCAGTATTTCGTGTTTGATATGCGATAAAGTAACTTAATAATAAAGCTGGCACAAACATTAAAATCCAATATCCCATCGTTTGAAGTAATCTCCCTAATACAATCTCACCAATCGGCGCTAAAACCCATTTATCGAATAAATAAAAGCCATAACATCTTACGAGTATGATTAGAGGAGTTAGTATAAAAAAACGTTTCTTTTCTGACCATTTTTGATAATTCATTAAAAAACCTATTAATAAAATAATCAATAATAATGAAGTATCTAATTTATAAGAATAACTATATCCATTAAAAAAATAAAACACGACTAAATCGAATAAAAACATCGTTACTAATGTTACATTTCCAAAAAAAATTGCAGCAATTTCTATGCCAAGTGCTCTTATTTGGATATTAGTACCGTGATCTGTAACAATTGGAAATTTGATTAGCACGATTGTCAATAAACTTAATAAAACCCCTATAATAAATTCATGTAATTTTGATTTCCCTGTTAATCTTTCCCTTGCCCCTCCCCATAAAACAGAAGAAGTTAAATAAAAAAAACTAATAATAATCGTATAAGTAATAAAAATATTTTTAAAAAGCATATTCCCTCCAGGGATTACCTTTAATAAAAGTTGATTTGTAATCTTGTATTCATACTTAATGTTTACGCGTTATTATATTAGCATAATTCTTAATTACTTTGTATACAATTTAAAACCAATTGGAATACCATTTTTTTCAAAATATAAATAGAAGCGTCTTTAGTCAAATCTGACCACAAGACGCCTCTGTATTACCCATCCTGACTTTAGTATTATTCAACAACTCCTGTATGAAGAATATCTAAATTAACCTTTACTTTTATTTTTGCGCTAGAATATTCTTTATTCCATTTTTTCAAATTAAAGTTTCTTTGATGTGCTTCTAATTTTGAACCTAATCCAATTGGATCAATATTCTTTTCTTGAAGAAGCGAAATTAGCCCATTTGCATTTTTTTCAATATCCTTTTGAATTGCTTTAGTTAATTGTTTAATATGTTTAGGAAAGAATATTGGTTTGTCACCAGTATATTCTTGAATTCTTGCATTCATATTCAGATAAATTGTAAATTCTGGTTTCCCTTTTTTGATTTTAACACTATATTTACTTTTGGAAGTTAAATTATCAATTGCTACATATTCCCCGTCAATTTTGAACTGATGTAAGCCTTGTTTATAATGTTCCATCATCCCTTTAAAAATGAAGGTATATTTCCATGGTATGATCGTAATGAGTTTATCCTGTTTAAATACAGCAATTCCAGTTAATTTGATTTTATCGTTTACAACTTTTAAAACAGGTAAATATGCATCCTGCCCTACTTCAAAATATTGATAGATAAACGTTGCGAAATCCGTATAAGGAAAAGGTCCCGTCTGAGAATTATGTAGAAGTAGATCATAGATATATAGTGCTATGTTTTCCTTTGTATACTGTTTTAATGAAAGTAAATCAGCTGTTTCCCCATCAACTATTGCAAGTTGTATCATATTTCCGACAGCTGGGTCACGATTAAACGTATCGATAATTGGAAAGAACCCTTTTTTTGCTAAGTCTAAACTAAAAGTAACAACACGAAGCTGACCCGAAATTAATCGATACCTTATTTGACTATCTAGTCTTTCTCTTACTTTTTTTATCGTTTCTCCATCTGCAGAAGAAACACTAAACTCAGTCTGTCCTGTTGGTCGAAAGACAGGAAAAACAACGGTTCCTTTAATTTGTTTTGGATTTACTAAGTCAAATCCTGCAGCTTCAATAATATTTAGTTGATTGACATTCGTTGATGGCACAAGTGAACAACCATTCAAACATATAGTAATACAAATAATAACGATAAGAAGGGAATTTTTCATAGCGTTTTCCTAGACTTTGTAGTGATGAAGATTATTGAAAATAATGGTATGTAAACATAAAAAAGGTATAATGCAATTTTACTTGTATAATTAGTAAATGCATCTATTTGATAGCGAGTTTCAAGTAATTGACAAACAACAAGACTAATTATACTGATCAAGATTAATGCATACTTTTGCTTCCATTTAAAAATTAACTTTAATCCTCTACTTGTGCTCCATAATGATAAGGCTAAAATGGAAATAACTTTGATTAAGAAACTGGAAATTAATATATATTCAAATCTTTCTAAAAAAGGAAAATGGATTAACATGGCAATATATATTCTCGACCAGATTATATGTTGAATTTGTTTTTCACTTAAAAGTAAATATGTAGTAAATGCTGATAGTGTAAAAACTAATGTTGAAAAAGCAACCCCAAACTGAGCAAATTTTTGTGAGGTATTTCCATTTCGAATGAAAGGAAAAACCATTAGTAAAATTTCAAACCCTGCCATTGTATAAACTGTCTGCTTTGCTGCCAATAATAGATCTTTAAATGAGTGATCAAGAAAAGGGAATATATTATCCATATGGACATATTTATGTGGCAAATGAAACAACAAAGCATAAAGCAGTGCTGTAAAGATTCCCGATAAAAAGGCAATTCCAACTACTACTCGAAATCCGCCTGATATGATGTAATACAATAAAAATAAAATAATAGTAGCCAATACCCATGTTGCAAGAGTTGGAAACATCCAAACTTGAACGATTTCAATATATAGTCTTAAAACAGAAATAGATAAAAGAAGATAATAAACCATAATGACTAAGCTAAAGGTTGAACCGATAATATTTCCAAACAATTGCTTATGAGCATCAATAATATCTCCTTTTGCAGCAATTAATAATTTATACATAAACCACACAACTGCATGAACTAAAATTCCAGCAATTATTACACTAATCCACGCATCATACCCAGCATATTTTGCAATAATTCGTTGAAATCCTAAAACACCTACTCCTATTTGAGAGCTTGTAATAATAAAAAACAGGAGATATGGTGATACCTGTTGTCTTCTATAAGTTGCCATGATCAAATCTCCTCATTTTTTATTCATCAAAGTCACTTGGTGGACCTGGCTGTTTACTATCATTTGTTGACCGAAATAAACTAGCTGGTCTTAAAGTTGTAGGTCTCTTTTTTTGAACAGCAAATGGCAATCTAACCCATAAATCAAATGCAGTCGTTTTTCTAAAAGGGTAAGCCCCAATATACGGTCTTCCTAAAGATGTTAATCGGAGTAAATGAGTTATTAAATAAATAAATCCCATAAAAATCCCTAAAAGGCCAATTAATTGCGCCATTAAAATAACAGGAAATTTAATAAATCGAATTGTATTATTAAACTTATAAATGGCAGATGTGTATGAAGCAAGTGTTCCTAGCCCAACAAGAATTAAAAGAATATTACTTGTTAACTTCGCTTCAACAACCGCTTGCCCAATAACAATACCACCTACGATCCCAAGTGTTTGCCCGATTTTTGACGGCAAACGAAGCCCCGCTTCCTTCACTAACTCGATTGTAATTTCTAAAAATAACACCTCAATAATTGGAGGAAATGGCACTGATGCTCTTGATAGGATTAAAGATTCAAGTAGGCGAGGTGGAATCAGTTCATAATGATAAGTCAAAATAGCAACATAAAAAGGTGTTATAAAGATCGAAAGTGCAAAACCAAACATTCTTATCAAACGGAAAAATGTAGCCAGTACCCAATTGACATAATAGTCTTCCATTGCGATAAAAGTTTCATCGATCAACGCAGGCGTCAACAACGCATTTGGTGAGCCATCCACAATAATAACAATTTTCCCTTCAACTAACCCTGCGACTGCACGATCAATTCTTTCAGTAGGAATGGATTGTGGAAAAATTGAATGTGTATTATCCCCGATCATAGATGAAATAAAAGAACTATCTGGAATATGATCATATTGAATATCGTTAATCCGCTGAGTTACTGTATTTACATTTTCTTCATCAGCAATTTCGCTTAAATAGATTACCGCAACACCGGTTTTCGATAATGTTCCTACCTTAAATTCCCTTATATGAAGTTCAGAAATAGGTAATTTTTTTCGAATTAAATTTATGTTGATAACCAAATCTTCTACAAATCCAATCTGTGGACCTAAAGTAGTAGATTCCATTAAAGGCGGACCAATTGTTCTTGAAATGTTGTTTGCAACATCAACAAGTAAACACTCGGTTTTATTATCCCCGTACTGAATTGACACATATCCTTCAAGAAGTTTTTCGATTACGACAGAATTATCCGTAGTTACAATCAGTTCTTGAACTGGAATTTGAGATTTTAATTGTTGTAATGTTAGATTCTTTGTTAAATACGGAAGTACTTCCTCATGCATGATCTCAGATCTAATTAACGTTCGAAAAAAGTAGATACGATAAACACTTTTATCTTCCACATCACTTGAAGTTGTAAAGAAAGTGAAATCATCTGATTTCGATAATTCTTCAATCCAATTTTTTTGAGAAGAATTCTCTTTCACACGATTATTATTATTTCTCATACTGTTCCCCTAGTAGGTTTTATTTTATAATTTGAAACAGGAATGGAAATTATTCAATTTTATGGAAAAAAATAACATGACGTTATTCTTACGCAGACTGCACATAAAAAAGAGGCTGTCCTAAGAATAGTGGAACTGACTGGGCCGCACTTTTTTTCAGTCTTAAAACTGGATGTTGGAAAATGGAGGGTATCTTAGGGGTGTTTCTTATTTATAGTTGATTTGTTTATCCATATTTTTTAATATATAACGGATCACTCAATTTTTTTTAGTCGGTTTAATTAGAAATAGAGGAAACTTAACATTTTCCTTTTATACATAGCCACTATTGCCCCTTTATTAAGGTGAAATACGGTATATACCCCTAACCGGTATAGGTAATATTCTATCTAATTTAGGATTCTAAGAAATTTAATTGCAGATTCACTAATTTTATTTGTAGCTTCCCTATTTTTATTTGTAGCTTCTGATCTCTTATTTGTACCTTCAAACTGGTTTATTTAAAGGTCTCACATTCTTTAATACTACCTAAAAAAAGAGGATGCCCGAAAATGGACAGGCTCTTCATTCAGTTCCCCGTATCCCATCGTTCATCAATTACCTCATGAACTATTTAAAATTAAATTCACATTATTTCTCATAAATTATTGTATACTTTTTGTATTGTTATTGTTTTTTAAAATTACAACACTAGATTTAAAATTCGAAACAATAATTCTGTAAATACAAAGAACTAAATGAAAATAGGAACGCGAACAAATTGCCCAATAATATTACACTTGAACAAAAAGCATTTCATGAAATAAAAAAAGAAATCATCCAGGGAAATATCAACCTGGAACATTTATTACTAAAGCAACTTTAGTAAAGGATTTGGGCATGAGTAGAACTCCTATTCGAAGAGCACTTATGTCTTTAGAATCTTCCGGGTTCATTAAGCACTATTTAGAGGGAGAATCTGAATTATATTTTAATGAAGTAAATCATTTTAATAACTTAATCTTACAGCCCCCTCAAAATGACTTAATAATGGAAACGATGACTAAATTACTAAATAGATTTGCTGCTGGTTCAATAAAATACTTTCAAATTAGGAAAAATTCCTTTTTGAAAACGTTAGCTGCCTATGAAGAATTAGTTTTAAAAGGACGATCATAAATGATTTATTATAAATTCAGCAAATTTCCCCTTACTCAGTTTCATAAAAAGAAACTTTAAGTGAAATATTTTAATCATATAGCTTTATAATTGCATTTTTAATGTATACTAAAGGATAAATATACTATAGGAAAATAGACAAGATTTTACTGAAATACATACACTATGTTATAGGAGAAACTACATGGCAAAGGAAAAAACATTAGAACAAATTGCATATGAAAAAATAAAAGATCTAATACTTTCAGGTGAGTATCCGACTGGCATGCACTTGAAAGAAACAGCACTTGTATCTGATTTACAAATGAGCAGAACACCGATTAGAAGAGCATTAGGTAGACTTGTATCCGAAGATTTTCTATCTCATAATAATTTTCATGGCACAACGGTAATGTATACTCATTTCACATTAAACGAAATCATTAATATGATTGAAATTCAGTGGTGCTTTGCTGTATTCTGTGTTGAAAAATCTGAAAGAAAGCATATAGCTTTTAATGTAAAACTACTAAGAGAAATTACATCCTCTATGGAAAAAGCATTCAATGCGGATGATGCTTATCAATATCATCGATCATTAACTGAATTTTATAAAACGTTTTTACTAAATTCTCAAAACAACTTAATTGTTGAAATGCTTGATCAATTATGGAAAAGATTTACCGAAGAAGCTACATCTTCTAACGTTTTTAATGTTAGAAAAAATAGAATTCCTCATACAATTGGATTATATAATTCAATTATTGAGTGCGTCGAAAAATCAGAATTTGATAAAGCAAAAGAGATTTTTACACAACTAAAAGAGGAAGCATTTATTGATTTAATGTTCTAAATAAAAAACATCTAAAACTGTTAAAGGTTTTAGATGTTTTTTAGAAACTTACTTGATCTCTTCCAATTCAATTTCAAGATTTTTTATTAAATTGCATAAACGATTTGCTATTCTTCTTGCATCTTCAAGAGTAGATTTTGGTAATAATCTTGAAAAC
>NZ_JBHJTJ010000031.1:0-54969 GCF_042267765.1 Gottfriedia sp. NPDC056225
AATAATTCTATAATATAACCTTTTTTACAACAATTCATTGGTTAATTTGTGTAATAATCACGTTTTTTATATAAAAAACTTGGGTTAATTTTTATTAAAAATACATTTTTATATTTTAATGTTGTATTAATAAAAAAAAAACAACTGTAGTTCTCAGCTGTTTTTTAACAATTTTATATTATTAGCTTATTAAGCACTTTTTTTCCCTTTAACTTTTAAATATATATTTTTTAATTGCACATAGTTATTTGATTTTTTATTTTGAATTGATCCGAGTTCTGCTTTTAACAGTTTAATTGCTTCGTTAAATTGCTTTAGTTCAATATGAGTATCAATAATGAATTTTATCGTATGGTAATAAGTATTTGTATTGATTTGTTTAAACTGCAATGACTGATGGTAAAACTCTAATGCCTTTTGAAAATTACCTTGTTTGTGATTCAAAAATCCAAAATTATGAAGGATTAATCCTCTTACATTTGTATCTTGAAGTAATTCTGAGCAATTTAAAATGGACGTAAGTATCTTCTCCGATTTTTCAAACTCACCAAGATAGATTAAATTAATCGAAAGGCCAGCCTTCACATGTAAAATTCGAATTACATTACAATTATCTTGTAAGTAAGGTAGAACCTTATATATGTAATGGATCGATAAAGAATGTTGATCTAAATTCCCATGCATTACGGATTTATAAAAATAAAAATCAGATACTTTTTCACTGTATTGATCTGCTTGGGACTCTAAACGACTGAGAATTTCCAATGATTTTTCAAACATTTGTATTTGTCCATTATAAATGGCCTGTAAAAATTCCCATAAAAATAACTCAAAAGGATTAAGTTTCGTAATATTTTTTATCATCTTTTTAGACTCTAATTCAAACTCTTGGATCCTAGATGTAAACAATAAATATCGTAACTTAAATAACTCGAAAAGATAAATTAAATCCGTGCATTGTATATAGTCGCTATGATTTAATACTTCTTCATATAATTCGTCTGCTTTCACTCTATGTATGCGTTCCATTGCATCATAAAATAGAGTTAACTTTTCCTTTAGAACATGGTACTTTTTGTTTTCTTCTTCAATCGAAACTTTTAATCTCTCACATAACAATTGCAATGTTTCATCACTAGCTACAGCATTAACATTATTTTCTATTTTACTTAGATGAGTAATTGAACAAATACCCGCACAAAGCTGTGCTTGCTTCATTTTTTGCTTCTTCCTGTGGTAATAAATTATTTTTCCAATGGACATCAAGACTCACCTCAACATTTTGAATATTCAATTACTAAGTATACTACATTAATAGTCGTAAATTTGAGGGACTAAAGAACAAGTTTAATATAGGTAAATCTTGGATAGATCAATAAACAAATAAACAGCTCTTTATCTACACCATTTTTTGCTAAATAGACTTTGTTCCATCAAAAAAAATAATCGGTTTTGTTACTAATCTATAATTTGTCTATTCGTAATAGGATAATATGGGTCATTCAGTAATATTAATTAGTAAAGATGTAAAATTGAGATTCCAATAAATGAATTTTGAAAGTTGGTGAAAATTAGTGAATGATAAAACTGTAAATAAGACTTATTCTACTTCTCGATCTAAAGAAGAGCTGATTGAACTAGATCAAAAATATGTATGGCATCATATGTCCCCTCACAACCCAAACCCATTGGTTCTAGTATCTGGGAAAAATAGTACCGTTACTGATATTGATGGTAAAAATTACTTAGATGGTATGTCTGGATTATGGTGCGTGAATGTAGGTTATGGTCGCGAAGAAATTGCTAAAGCTGCAGCTGAACAAATGCAAGCAATCCCTTACGTTCCTATGTCCCAAGGCAATGTTCCTTCTATTCTATTAGCAGAAAAGTTAAATGAATGGCTTGGTGGAGATTATCGCATTTTTTATTCTAATTCTGGATCAGATGCAAATGAAGTAGCTTTTAAAATTGCTAGACAATACCATCAACAAAATGGGGAACCTTTACGTTATAAATTTATTTCAAGATATCGTGCTTATCATGGGAATTCTATGGGGGCTCTAAGTGCCACTGGTCAAGCTAATCGCAAAGTAAAATATGAACCTCTTTCTTCAGGTTTTCAGCACGTGGCACCTCCATATTGTTACCGTTGCCCTTTTGGAAAAACATATGGTGATTGTGGCATTCAATGCGCAAAAGCAATTGAGGATGTTATCAATTATGAAGGTGCTGAAACGATTGCTGGCATTATTATGGAACCAGTAATTACTGGCGGAGGAGTTATTGTACCTCCAGTTGAATACGTAGCAAAAGTTCGAAATATTTGTGATAAATTTGGTATTTTACTAATTGTCGATGAAGTTATATGTGGCTTTGGCCGCTCTGGAAAACATTTTGGACATCAAAACTTCGGAATAAAACCCGATATCGTCACAATGGCTAAAGGAATGACAAGTGCTTATTCTCCACTATCAGCAACTGCCGTAAGAAGCGATTTATATGAAGTATTTAAACAACCTGGTCCGGATAATCACTTTCGTCATGTAAATACATTCGGTGGAAATCCTGCCTCATGCGCGGTTGCACTTAAAAACTTAGAAATAATTGAAAATGAAAATTTAATAGAACGTGCAGCCTATTTAGGTGATGAGCTTCGTAAAAAATTGGATAGTTTACTAACTTATAAAAATGTTGGAGAAATCCGCAGTTTTGGTTTTATTGCAGGAATTGAGCTTGTTGAAGATAAAAAAAGTAAAAAGCCTGCTAGTCCAGAATTAGTATTAAAAATAATAACTGAATGTAAAGCACACGGATTAATAATCGGTAGAAATGGAGATACGGTTCCTGGCTACAACAATATCCTCACACTTTCTCCTCCATTTACTACAACTGATGAAGAGATTGATTTTATCGTAAGTACATTAAACAATGCATTCTCAAACCTATAATAGTTCGAGGTGATATTCTATGTCGACGCAAACTAATATAAAAGTTTTAATGAATTTTATTAATGGAGAATGGGCTAAAGCTTCACCTAATGCTAAAACAATTCCAGTTCCAAATCCAGCAACTGAAGAAATACTAGCATTTGTTCCTCTCTCAACTAAATCAGATTTAGAAAATGCTGTCATAGCCGCAAAAAACGCTTTTAATAGTTGGAGTAAAACACCTGTTCCAAAAAGAGCGAGAATACTATTTTCATATCAACAATTGTTAATCAAGCATTGGGATGAACTTGCTAATTTAATAACGATTGAAAATGGCAAAAGCTATAATGAAGCATATGGCGAAGTTCAACGTGGAATTGAATGCGTAGAATTTGCCGCTGGTGCTCCTACATTAATGATGGGTAAGCAATTACCTGATATTGCAACCAATATAGAATCTGCAATGTTTCGGTACCCTATTGGAGTAGTTGGAGGAATTACACCATTTAATTTCCCAATGATGGTACCTTGTTGGATGTTCCCTTTAGCGATAGCTTGTGGAAACACGTTTATCTTAAAGCCTTCTGAACGTACACCATTACTAGCAAATCGTTTAGCAGAGCTCTTTACAGAAGCTGGTCTTCCAAAAGGTGTATTTAATATTGTTCATGGAGCACATGAGATTGTAAATGAATTACTTCAAAACAAAGATGTTCCTGCCATTTCATTTGTGGGATCACAGCCCGTGGCAGAATATGTATACAAAACTGCATCTGCAAATGGTAAACGTGTTCAAGCATTAGCCGGAGCCAAAAACCATAGTATCGTTTTACAGGATGCTGACTTAGGTGAATCAGTAAAGCAAATTATTACAGCTGCATACGGTTCGGCAGGTGAACGCTGTATGGCATGCTCAGTCGTTGTAGCAGTAGGCGACATTGCTGACCTACTAATCGAAAAATTAAAAAAGGAAGCCAATAACCTTACAATTGGAAATGGATTAGATGAAGACGTATTCCTAGGTCCGGTCATTCGCAAAGAACATCGTGAACGGACGGAACAGTATATACAAAGTGGCATAAAAGAAGGTGCAACCTTATTACGTGATGGTCGCATTGACTTAATTAGAAAAGAAAAAGGTTATTTTATTGGCCCAACAATTTTTGATCACGTGAACCCGTCAATGAAAATTTGGAAGGATGAAATTTTCGCCCCAGTACTTTCAATCGTTCGAGTGAAAACATTAGAAGAAGCGATCGAACTAACGAACAAATCAGATTTTGGAAATGGAGCTTGTATTTTTACCGACAGTGCCTCAAGCATTAGATATTTCAGGGAAAACATTGAAGTAGGAATGCTTGGAGTCAATATCGGTGTTCCTGCACCAATGGCCTTTTTTCCGTTTTCTGGATGGAAAAACTCTTTTTACGGCGACCTCCACGCAAACGGAACAGATGGAGTTGACTTCTATACAAGGAAGAAAATGATAACAAGTAGATTTGATTAAATCCTATTTTGCTTTCCCATTAGTACTCAAGTTACTAACTAATGGGAGAGCTTTTTTTAAACAGAAAAAAAATCGCATGTCCCGTTAGTCTAAACGGATATTATGCGATTTGAAAATAGTATGAGGACTTAATAATTTCATGTAAGATTGATTTGCGCCATTATTTATTCTTCCAATACAAGATTTTCTTAGTCGAAATCATTGTATTATGGAACAGATATGATCTATTTTCTTTTTACACAATAATATGAGTATTGCCATTTTTATTTGTGATTTCCAGATATTAATTGCGATTTCCTGTTTCTAATAAAAAAAACATATTAATCTACTACAAATGAATCCCAAACTGTTTAATAATTAACGATCCAAAATATTTACGAGTATCAGCATTCATGATTTGAAGTGTTATAAACTGCTCCTCTTCCATTTGATTTTCAAAGTCAACAAAGGCACCGTCTAGCGTTTCTCTAACATTTTTAATCTTATAGCCTTTCTTTATAAGAAAGTCTATTTTATTTCTTTCGATTAAAAATTCTTTAAACGTTGACATTAAATGGACCATTCCCTTCGTTACTTTACTCTTGAAGTTAATCTAAAATCCTTTTCACCGTACTTTTTTCTTTTTAAATATTGGCCACTACCTGCATTTCCGACGTATTGCTTTTCTTTTATTACAAATTCTCCACGAACTAAAACACTCACTGGCTCTCCTGTTACTTCCATACCTTCGAATGCATTATAGTCCACTGCCATATGGTGAGTTTCAGAAGAAAGTGTTCGATTAATATTCGGATCAAAAATAACTAAATCTGCGTCTGAGCCAACTGCAATAGTTCCTTTTTGAGGGTATAAACCAAATAGCTTTGCACTCCTAGTAGAAGTAATGTCAACGAATTGATTTAATGTTATTCTCCCTTTTTTTACACCCTCAGAGAACAAAATCGTTACACGATCTTCAATGGTTGGTCCTCCATTTGGGATTTTCGAAAAATCACCACGACCTAATTCTTTTTGGCCTTTGAAGTCGAAGGAACATTGATCGGATCCTAGAGTTTGAAGGTTTCCATTTTTTAATGCATTCCATAGCACATCTTGGTTCCACTTTTCGCGAAGTGGAGGCGACCAAACATATTTTGCCCCTTCAAAGTTAGGCTTTTCAAGCATGGTCTGATCAAGCACTAAGTATTGTGGGCATGTTTCACCCCAAATATCAACTCCATTGTTTCGGGCTTCTGTTATTTTTTCAACTGCCTCAGCACATGTAACGTGGACGACATAAAGTTGCGAGTTTGCTAGATCAGTTAATGTAGCCGCTCTTCCTGTAGCTTCCCCTTCCACTTCTGGAGGACGAGTTAAGGCATGATATATTGGCTCTGTTTTTCCTTCAGCTAATGCTTCATTTATTAAATAATCTACAACATCGCCGTTTTCTGCATGTACCATTACAAGTGCGCCATATTCTTTAGCTGCTAATAAGGTACGGTACAATGTAGCATCATCGGCTTGGAATACATTTTTATATGCCATGAAAACTTTAAATGAAGTAATTCCCTCTTTTTCTATTACTCTAGGTAACTCTTTTAAAACATCATCTGTTATTTCCCCAATCATTAAGTGAAAACTGTAATCGATGACTGCTTTATTATTCGATTTTTTATGCCATTTTTCAATTGATTTTTGGAGCGGTTCTCCTTTATTTGTTAAACAAAAATCTATAATTGTTGTTGTTCCTCCAAAAGCTGCAGCAATTGTTCCAGATTCAAAATCATCTTTTGTGACGGTTCCTCCAAACGGCATGTCTAAATGCGTGTGGGGATCTACACCTCCTGGAAAAATATAATTACCTGAAGCATCAATAACTTCAGCATCTGCGTCTTCTAAATTTAGCCCAATAGTTGAAATTTTATCTTCTTCTATTAAAATATCAGCCTTAAAAGTATCTGTAGCAGTCACAATTGTTCCATTTCGAATAATCTTCTTCATTTTCTTTTTCTTCCCCCCTTTAAAATTGAGTATTCATTAGAACGCGCTAGCCTACTCAAAGCTTGTTGTCGTTCA
This sequence comes from Gottfriedia sp. NPDC056225, assembly GCF_042267765.1. Taxonomy (NCBI): domain Bacteria; kingdom Bacillati; phylum Bacillota; class Bacilli; order Caryophanales; family Bacillaceae; genus Gottfriedia; species Gottfriedia sp. NPDC056225. The sequence continues at coordinate 6,493 of NZ_JBHJTJ010000031.1, forward strand.
TTCCAAGTCATTGGAGCGTGATCACTTGTTACTTCTACCATATTTATGGCACCTTCCACCGGACAAACAATAGCACATAAATTACATCCAACGCAGTCCTCTTCACGTACCTTTAAATAAGATTTTCCATTATCATCTATTAACATATCAATACATTGATGAGAAGTATCTTCACAAGCGATATGGCATTTATTGCAGTTAATACACTCATCAGTATCAATTCTAGCGACTATTTGATAATTTAAATCTAAATTTCCCCAATCTGAAAATTTATGAACTGCTTTACCTACAAGATCCATTACGGAGGAAATTCCTTTTTCGTCTAAGTAATTGTTTAATCCATCAATCATGTCCTCAACAATTCGGAAGCCATGGTGCATTGCTGCTGTGCAAACTTGAACACCTGTCGCTCCCATTAGCAAAAACTCTACAGTATTTTGCCAATTCGAAATTCCACCAATACCAGAAATTGGGACTGTAATGCGTGGATTCCGTGCACATTCTGCTACCATATTTAATGCAATTGGTTTTACGGCCGGTCCACAATATCCACCATGTGCCCCTTTTCCTGCAACATGTGGAATTGTATTCCAAGTATCTAAATCTACTCCTATTAAACTGTTTATTGTATTGATCATACTAACTGCATTTGCGCCTCCCCTTACTGCTGCTTCTGCAGTTACGGTTATATCAGTAATGTTAGGTGTTAACTTTACAATGACTGGCGTTTTTGCGACTTCTTTTACCCAAAAAGTTTGTTTTTCTACTAATTCTGGCACTTGACCGGATGCTGAACCCATTCCTCGCTCCGCCATACCATGTGGGCAACCAAAATTAAGCTCTAAACCATCAACCCCAACATCCTCTACCCGTTTTACAATTTCATGCCATTTATGCTGTTTCGGTTCAACCATTAGTGATGCGATAATCGCGTGGTCTGGAAATTTTTTTTTCGTTTCATAAATTTCTTTTAAATTTACTTCTAAAGGTCGGTCACTAATTAGTTCGATATTATTAAAGCCGGCAACTCTTTGTCCGTTGAAGTTAGTAGCCGCAAATCTAGAGGAGGTATTAATAATCGGCTCACCTAAAGTTTTCCAAACTGCCCCTCCCCAACCAGCTTCAAAAGCCCTCTGAACTTGATACCCCGAATTTGTTGGAGGTGCAGAAGCAAGCCAAAATGGGTTAGGTGATTGAATGCCCGCAAGATTAATTCGTAAATCTGCCATGCAAGAAAACCTCCCTTTAAGTATTTAACTGTTTATGAATAGCATAAGCTACTTCTTTTCCTTGCTGTGCAGCAGTCACTACCATTGCTTCACCTTGCCCTTTTCCAAATATGACATCACCACAGGCAAATACTTTCGGATTAGATGTTTGAAAAGTTTCTGAATTTACTTTTACGACTCCATCATTATGATCTAATTCAAATTGTTCAATGAGATCGTTATACCGTGTTTGACCGATTGCTTTAATAACCCCATCTACAGGAATTGTAAAATTCGAATCAGGAATAAGGACAGGTCGACGACGACCGTCTTTTCCTACTTCACCTAATTCCAAACGAACACATTCAAGTGCTATTACTTTTTCGTTTTTACCAATTATTCGAATCGGTAAAGTTAGCCATCGGAATTCCACACCATCTTGCTTTGCAAAATCATATTCAAATTGATAAGCGCTCATTTCTGATTGAGTCCTGCGGTATAAAATTTTAACATTAGCTGCTCCTAAACGAACAGAACATGTCGCTGCATCAATTGCGGTATTTCCAGCTCCTATTACAACGATGTTTTTATTAATAAAGCGATCTGTTAACTCACCAGATTTTGTCTCCTTTACAAAATCAATCGCATCATATACTCCGTTCAAATCCTCACCTTCTATATCAAGCATCGGTACTTTACCCATACCGATAGCCAGCACGACCATGTCATTGTTTTCTAATAGTTCATTTGATGATATATCTGATCCGACTCTAGTATTCGTATGAATTTTCACATCTAATTTTTCTACTTGTTGAACTTCCCAACTTGATATATGCTTCGGTAACCTGAACGAAACGATTCCGTATCGATTTAATCCTCCTGCATAATTTTCCGCTTCATAGACCGTTACTTCATAGCCAAGTATAGCGAGTTCACGAGCTGCAGCTAATCCAGAGGGGCCGCTACCAACGATTGCTACTTTTTTTCCGTTCTTTTGTCCAGCCTTAAATAAAACTGAATTATTTTGAATTGCCCAATCTGTTGCATAACGCTGTAGATTTCCTATCATGATTGGTTTAGTAGAGTGATTGAGTACACATGCACCTTCACACAACTCTTCGGTCGGACAAACGCGAGCACAACTTGCGCCAATTGGATTAGATGACATAATCGTTTTAGCTGATCCTTTTAAATTGCCTGAACCAATTTTCTTAATAAATGATGGTATGTCAATTCCAGTTGGACACGCTTTAATACACGGCGCATCATAGCAATAAAGACATCGATGTGCTTCTTCAAATGCTTCACGATTCGATAAACCAGGATGTACTTCTTCAAAATTCTTCGATAAATCATTTAACGAAACTCTATTCACTAAATAACACCCTCCTAGTAGCTACATAGTTACTTAAAGAAAGCGATTTTTATAATTTTCTTAATTATTTTTGCCTTTCTCGGATGCCCCTTTTCCCTCCTTATTGAGAAACGCCGTTTTCAAGTAAGAACGCTTCCTTTTAATCATTCTTTTGTTTAAAATGGAATGCTCTTTCAAAATTGAGGTATTTCAATATATGTATATTTAAATTAATTTAGACATGTTTATGTATGAGTTATCAGTACCTGTTTCATGATCAAAACAATATTATTTAAGTAAGTAACCACAAAAAAACCCAACCCCTTATAAAAATAGGATTGAGCATTGTAGACAATATTAAAATTTATTTTTCAAAAATACATTAAATCGTTTTCTATAAAAGTAAATTAGTAAAGCAATAATTAACATTCCTAAAATGATTTTACCGAATAAAGTGAATTCTAACACTTGATTGACAGAATACGATTCAAATAAGACTACTGGAAACTTCCCAATTATACTTGCTAAAATAAATCTTGACCAAGTAATCTTTCCAAACGCAGCAACTAACGTAATCAAACTAGATGGAATAAAAGGAATAAAACGTATAAAGATTAAGCCATAAAAAGCTTCTTTTCCTTCTAAACTTAAAAGTCTATTAACTAGCTTAAATTTACTTGAATTACTTTGAAATCTTTTTTGTAGACCTTTTCTATACAAAAAGAATGAAATTAACGTACCAATTAACTCACCAATATAAGATACAAAGAAACCACCAGTAAAACCAAATAATTTAATATTGATTGCAGTTAAAAACCAGCTTGGTATAACACCAATAATACTGACTAGTATATTTATTAGAATACTAAGAATAACTGCATAGTCTTTGTATGTATTTAAAAAGTGCTCTATTACAGAAAGTGTCATAATTTCCCTCCCCTTTTTTTAACCTCGTAATTGTACAACATTTAATATGCTAAAAAGATAAGGCTACAAAAATACATAAATCTTCCAAGTTTAAAACCCTATCTACTATTTTAGACATTGAAATTTTAAACATACTAACCAATTTAAATTTAATTTTTCAACCTAAAAAAGATGATTTCGAATGAAAATCCGAAATCATCTTTTTGATTATTTATTATTCTTCTTCTGTTTGTCCTTGGAAAAAAATAAATAAATATTTTACTAGCTCTAAAACTGAAATTAAGGTAGCTGCTAAATACGTAAGTGCAGCAGCTCCTAGTACTTTATTAACACCTTTTCTGTCAGTGTCATGGATTATACCTGATGCTAGCATTAATTTCTTTGCTCGTGAACTAGCATTGTATTCAACTGGTAAAGTGATCAATTGAAATGCTACTGCTACTGAAAAAAGTAAAATACCTACTCCAATTAAAGAAAATGCTTGAAGTAAAAATCCTGCTAATAGTAGTAACGGCGCAGCACCTGATGCAATGTTAACGATTGGAAAAATCCGGTGACGAATTGTTAAAAATCCATATGAAGTATCGTGTTGAATCGCATGCCCGACCTCATGTGCTGCAACTGATACAGATGCGATTGATCTTCCGTAGTATACTTCCTCTGATAAGCGAACTGTTCTGGCCATCGGATCATAATGATCTGATAATCGCCCAGGTACAACTTCTACTGGTACGTTAGGTAAATTATTATTGTTTAATATATATCTTGCTACCTCAGCTCCGGTTAATCCTCCAGATGCTGGCACTTCAGCCCAGTGATTAAAACTAGATTTCACTTTAAATTGTGCCCAAATCGATAATCCAAAGGCAATTAAAATAAGGAAATCCATAGGGTGAAAAAACATTTACATTCTCTCCTTTTAAAGAATAAATGACAGTAACGTCTGAATTAATTCTGATGTTTGCGACGTTAATTGACCTATAATATTTTGTTTTTGTTCTAAAGTTAAATTTTCTAGTAAAAATTTTAATTGTGATAATTCATTTTGTAACTGATTCATATGAACAGTTACTTCTTCTGTTAGAGGAGCAATACTCTGAGTCTCAAGCATTGCAGTTTTTTTCTTATTTAAAATTTCCTTTATCTCTTGGAGTGGTAAATGCATTGATTTGCATTGCTCAATAAATTTTAAAGTCTCTAAAGAAGCTTCATTATAAAACCGATGTCCAGATTCCGAACGCTCAGGTTCAAGTAATCCTAGGTTTGTATAATAATCTATTGTACGCTTAGACACTCCAACTTCTTTTGCTAATTCTCCTATTTTATAGACAATCCCAATGTTTTCACCCTCCTTCTATTTGTATTATATGTTAGTTCACTTAAAACGTACAGTAAAACGTTACATTGTTCGTAATATCGTTTTATAAAAATCTGTAAATTATTACATTTGAAAGTACAGAATAGTAATAGATTTTACGGGAAAAATAGGAAAAATTGCCAATTGAGAAATGAGGAGTATTAAATGATAGCTGACCGAAATTTAGATACAAATGAAAAATTACTTCGGGAATTGCTATTTAATAGCTCAGACTTCAAATCAAGCAATTTTGGAACAAGTGTAAGAAGTTATCGCCTATTTTATTTAGATACAATGATCGATGATGCACAGGTTCAAGAACATATTATTCGTCCTTTGCTTAATAACACTACTGATTGTATACGCGAAGCTGTCTCTATTCTCGATTACAGTGAAACGGAACTTCTTTCTGCTGCGGCTAATGCGCTGATTGAAGGGAAAACAGTTGTACAAATAAAAGGGGAATCAAAACTTTATTTACTTAGAGCCGAGTTAATTAAAGAACGTTCAGTAAATATCCCTATGAATGAACGTGTTCTACGCGGGTCTCATAAAGCATTAAATGAAAACTTAAATACAAATCTTAATATGATACGTCAGCAAGTTGCGACACCAGACCTAGTCATAAAGAACCATCAAATCGGGCGTAGATCAAATACAAAAGTAGCGATGCTTTATTTACAATCCTTAGCTAATGAAGTTGTATTACAGGAATTTGAACGTAGGATAGATAATATTGACATCGATTACATAGAATCACCAGGTCTTTTTCAAGAATTGATTCAAGATAAAAAATTCTCATTATTTCCGAAAATGCTCATAACTGAAAGAATGGACCGTATAAAATCTTACCTGATGGATGGGAAGATTGCACTTATAGTTGATGGTGCGCCAGATTGTGTAATCGTTCCAGTATCATTCTGGGCATTTTTTCAAAGTCCAGATGATTACCAGGTCGGCTGGTTATTCGGTAGTGTTTTAAGATTTCTACGAATTATTTGTTTTATAATTGCCATTAGTTTACCTGGTGCGTATGTGGCTCTCGTTACGTTTGATCCGAGAGTTCTTCCGCTAGATCTTGCACTCACTCTTCAAAGCTCTATGCAGTTCGTTTCAATGCCACCTATCCTAGAAGCAATAACAATGCTTGTCATTCTTGAAGTTTTAAAAGAAGCAACTGTCCGTTTACCAAATCCAATTGGTCAGACGATTGGGGTTGTAGGTGGTATCGTAATCGGTACTGTCGTTGTTCAGTCAAATTTAATATCAAATATGATGGTAGTCATAATAGCACTTACAGGGATTGCTTCATTTATCATCCCTTCGTATGAAATGAGTAATACGGCTCGTTTGTTAGCTTACCCTTTTATATTCATGGCAGCATTTTTCGGACTAATCGGTTTGGAGATTTCATTTCTATTGATTCTGACACATTTATCCCGTATGAATACAATGGGTATACCATACTTTTATGCGGCGTTTAATGGTGAGACGCTTAAAGATACTCTTTTCAGAGCACCGATTAAAAGCATGAAAAAACGACCAGTGGAAAGCTTGGCTAAGGACGAAACTAGAGTAAGTAATCCAAAGGGGGATACAAATTGATTCAATTAAAAAAAGTTTCCATTAATCAACTTGTTTGCCTTGTAGTAATGAATCAAATAGGTGTTAGTGTATTATCAATTCCATATAAAATGTCTAAAATATCAGGATATGACTCTTGGATGTCCGTTATTATTGCAGGTGCAATTGCTCAAATTAGTATTTTAATCATCTATCAACTTGGAAAAAGTTATCCAGACCGACCCTTTCAAAAATACATATCTACCCTTATTGGAAAGCCATTAGGAACATTTATAAACATTCTATTTGCAGCATACTGTGCAGAATCTTGTTTAATGCTCATCATTTCTTATTCTGATGTCATTAATCGTTGGCTATTATTTGAAACACCTTGGTTCGTTCTAATTGGATTATTCGTCATAACTACTGGGTACATCGCTTCATCAACTCTTCGGTCAATTTCAACTCTTACACAGTCTGTTGTGGTTATGTTTCTGATTTGCTTTGTGATTATCTTAATTAGTGGTATTGGAAAAGGAGATTTTCGTCATTTTTTGCCAATAGGTACTCACGGAATTGGTCCTATAATTAAAGGCGCTATCCCAGCCTTTTGGGCATTTGCTGGGTACGAGCTTCTCTTGTATGTATTTCCATTTGTAAAATGTAAAAAAAAGAAGGATATCATAATTGCTATGTCAGTTGCTAATGGAATTACGACTTTAGTCTATCTGATTATCACAATTATTGTGACGTACAACTTTAGTGAAAATCAATTAAAATACATTCCAGAGCCAATGATCTTTATTCTACGAAAGTTCAGATGGCCAGTTGTACAAAGTCTAGATATTCTCTTTATCACAATTTGGTTATCGGTCACGCTCGTAACAGCTTATATTTACTTATTTTTGTCTGCAAGATATTTAGCTTTTATCGGTAAAAATGAAAAACGTAACCATTCACTTTTAGTATGGCTATTGGCAATTTTATGTTTCGGGGCAGGGATTTTCTTCTCAAACCGACAGTATATTCCCAAATTTTCTGAGTATCATAATATTTCAACAGCCATTATGATTATAGGTCTACCAGCATTACTTCTTTCAATATCTTTAGTTAAAGAAAAGGTGGCGAAAAAATGAAAAAATCCTTAACTTTAATTCTACTTTTGCCACTATTGACTGGATGTTGGGATCGATTGGAATTAAATAAGCTTCATTTAGTTGATGTAAATGGTTTTGACATAGACGAAAAAACAGGTGAAGTTGAGGCCTTTTTTCTCATTACGAAGCTTAAAAATACCGGACAAGGTAATGGAGAGCCACTATCAGTAATGAAGGAGTTGAAAGGACCAAGTTTAGCAGAAGCAATTGGCGAATGGGAATTTACCGATCAGTCTCCTTTCATAGGGATTAGTACGAGAGTCTATTTGATTAGTGAAAGTTTTGCTACAAAGAATCCTGTTTCAGAGCTTGATTTTTTACTAGGTGCTCCATATTCATCTATTAACACACCTATTATTGTAATTAATGGTGATCTTTCTAAAACGTTTGAAACTGCTTCAGTACCAAGTAAAGAATTTTCGAAAGATTTGAATGAATTTATTAGCTCTATGGAGAAGAACAAAACCATACCAACAATTTCAATGATGAACTTTATTCAATCCCGGGATGACGCACTGGGTGATTTAGCATTACCTTTGTTAAGTCAAATAAATTCAGAGTTAGAATTAAGTGGTGCATTATTATTCCGTAATGGTGCACCAACAGGTAAAAAACTTGATAGAGAACAAGTTAAAATGATGATGTTATTGCAAGGTGGTAACACTGGAAGACAAAGATTTACTGGAAATTTTTCTAAAAAAAACTCTGAAAAATCTTCATTAGTTACAACTAACAAAAATAATTATGGCTTTACAGTCAAAAGAGATTTTTCAAAAATCACCGTTTCCAAATCGGCAAGTAAATTACCGAAAATTAGCATTAAGGTTCGGTTACAAGTCAGTGCTTTCGAGCTTGGTGAAGAAGGCCATAAGTTAAAGCCTGATTATGCTCGAATGGAAAAAATCCTAAATAAACATTTTGAAGATTTGGCATTGGAAACGATTAAGACTATGCAATCAGCAAATTCAGACGTTCTAGGGATAGGAAAGGAATTAAAAGCATTCCATCCAAAAGTTTGGGAGTCTTTAAATTGGAGAAAAGATTATCCACGGATGTCGATTGAACCAAAATTCGAAATCACCCTTCTTAATCCGAAATAGGAACCTAAAGCTAGTTCTAAAGTGAAAGATTCTTCAATAAATGAAAAATTTTCTTGCTATCTCCTAAATTATCAGAAAGAAATAAAAACCATGAACAAGTGCAATTGTTCATGGTTTTACTTCTTTTCTCACTATTCTTTATCACTCTGTCCAATAGCGACGAGCACCAGAGAACTCTTCAATATACCCTTTTGTATTTAATGGAATAATTTCTACACTACGATCAGCATTTGGAGCCTGAATCATTAAACCATTTCCAATATACATTGAAACGTGGTGAACAGATCCAGTACCGTTGTTGCTTGCGAAGAATAAAAGGTCACCAGGTTGAATTTCATCTTTTTTGACTTCTATACCGTTTTTAGCTTGTACGGAAGAATCGCGTGGAATTGTTACACCAAATGACTTGAACAAGCTATATGTAAATCCTGAACAATCAAATCCAAAGCCTGATACGCCAGCCCATAGATAGCGTAATCCTAAGAATTGTTTCGCTGTTTTTATTAAATTTTTAGGCGTTGCTTTAGGAAATTGCTTTTCGTTTTTGTATACTGCTACATCTTCTTTTTTAATAAATTTATTTCCATCATCAGGAGTGGCAACTTTTACTACTTTTCCATAATCTTTTAGGACAGGTAATTGTGTATTAAAGCTAATCTCCATAAATTTATTTTTAAGATTTTTACCATTGTATAAGAATGCTGTTGGACTAGATACCATAATAAATGGTTTATTATTAAACTTCTCTAAGCGTTCATCCGCTGTTAGCTGTTTCTTCGGCATCCATCCCGGATAACCTAAAGGATTACGTGGGGTTGGTTGACCTTCTACTGCAACTTGCACCCAGTCTCCATCTTCTTGTAAGATTGAAACTTTTGTTCCATACACTGCTTGCGTCTCAAGATTTCCAGTAAGCCAGCGTCTATCCTCGGCATCTTGCATATTTGCTGACCATTTCCATGGATCAACTGGATTACTTAGCGACGGGGCATCAATATCTCTAACATTAAATCTACCATTTGTTGTCCACTGAGTTGAAACTGATACATCTATATAGGCTGTATCCCCTGGTTGAAGCTCTTTATGCGATTTTGCAAATGATTGAGTTGTCATTGTAGATAGTAAAGCACCTGCCACACATAAACTAAGAATCACTTTTTTTGTCTTTTTCATCATAAAAACTCCCCTCCATATTTTAACGAAGACTTTTGGATAATCTTCGATGAAGCCCTAGACCAGGTAGAGATGATAAATGAACTTCATCCCCAATAAATTCAATACCATCAAAATCTTGATTCTTTAACCAAAGTGGTGCATCTAAATCGATTTTTTGAATATTTGGATGAGCAGTAGCAATATGTGCTGCTGCAATTACGGAGACAGAAGTTTCCATCATACTTCCAATCATGCAAGGAATATTTGCTCTTTCAGCAATATCTGCAATTTGAATTGCTCTTCTAATTCCACCTGTTTTCATCAATTTGATATTTAAAAGATCAACTGCATCTTCTTTAATTAGACGAACTGCATCTTGTGGAGAAAAAAGACTTTCATCCGCCATGATTGGTGTGTTAACGTTCTGTTTAACAAATTTCAGCCCATCAATATCACCTGCTTGGACTGGTTGTTCAATCAGCTCTATATTTGCATTCAACTTTTCTAATTTTTGGATAATCGAAACGGCTTGTCGCCTTGTCCATCCTTGATTGGCATCTAAACGGATTGAGATGTCATGTCCAACTTTTTCACGGATGGCCATTATTCGTTCAATATCACTTGTCCAGTCTTTTCCGACTTTAATTTTCAAAATGGAAAAGCCATCCTTAATGATTTGACTCGCATCCTGACTCATTTCATCGACAGCTCCAACACTGACAGTCATATCGGTCCTTAATTGATTGGTTTTTCCTCCAAGATATTGATAGAGTGGGAGATTAAGGTGCTGACATAGTGCATCATATAGCGCAATTTCCATAGCTGCCTTCGCACTTGTATTTGCCACACAAGAACGTTCAATTAGTAGTGAAAGTTCATTAATATTTTGAATATCCCTTCCTAATAAAAGTGGAGTAAGTACTGTTTTTAAGATTGTTTCAATACTTTCCTTCGATTCACCAGTAATCGCTAGCGTAGGTGCAGCAGCTCCAACTCCTACTATTCCGTCCTCTAGCTGAACATAAACAAAGACGTTTTCTACTTCAGTAGCTGTCCTTAGTGCTGTTTTAAAAGGCTTTTTTAATGGGAAGACTTCTGTCTGTACTTGTATAGCTTGAATATTCATAGTCTAATCCTCTCTCTTTTGAATTAAATGCATTTTTCTAGCAAACTACCAAAATGTTGAATAAAAAATAAAAATCCAGCTATTAGTAAGGGCATTCCTTTCTAATAGCTGGATTTCATCTACGTAAATAGATAAAGCAGCATTAAGATTCAATTATTTGTATGTATTTTATATGCGCATTTTTGAAGGCCACTGAAAGTGCCTTCTGAGAAGAACCAAAATAACGTGTATTAATATCATTTATTACTCCGTCAACATCCAACATCGATTGTTTCACAAATAATTGCTTCACAAAGGCTGAAGTTAAAGGAATGGTTGCTGAACAATCAGCATCAATTATAGAATGGCTTGTCCGATCAACTACTAATCCAATAAAGAAGGCGTTATATTTCTGCATGATTGGATTATTGGATGAAGTCTTTGCGTCTCCAATAATATAAATAGTATCTTTATTGTACAATTTATTTCCTCCCGCAAAACAGGTATTCCGTGCAAAATTCCAACCGAAAAGGAAGGAACTGGCAACGAGATATGTATTCGCTTACGTTAATATTAATACACTAAATTAACTTTGACAATGTATTATGAATATTCAGTTATAATAAAGGAAATGTGAACTATGTATAGTCTCTTTCTTTTTTACTAGAAGTGACTTAGTTCGTGGATAATATTTCTTAGATTTAATTTAGATGATTAGTGAAGTGTAGATTAAAAGATACTATTGTTCAACAAATGATGAAAAATCTACAAGGTAAAAACTATTCCTTGTGGTTTTTCCGATCTAACGCTAAATGGTACTCTAATATTGTTCGTATTTGTCTGCTTGAATTGTCATAATTAAATAGCCTTCGTAATGCCCACTTTAGCTGTCGTTGGTACTTTGATTGTTGCAGCTACTTTTTTTGATTCTAAAGCATGTGCTTGAAATAACATTTGACTGTCTAATTTCACCTCATTAGAATTAGCTTCAAGTGATCAAGCAATACCTGTTCACCATTGCCAATTTATACACTCTTAACGTGAAATAAAAAATGACGTGCAATGTTTCACACGTCATTTCTTACTTTTTAACCAACTATAAAAAAGTTCAGCGGTTAATTTACTTTTTGAATTCTTCCTTCCACTTCATAAACGAAAGGTCTCTGAAGTGATTTCACATAATCTACAGTTGCTTGAAGATCTTCTGGTCCGACTTCTAAATTAGTTGAAAGTTCACCAATACCATATTTTATATTTCCATACATATAGTTGTTTACAACAACTGAGTACTCTTTATTTGGATCAATTTTATTTCCATTTGGTAATAAGATATCTACTACCTTTCTAGTCGATGAATCCCAAGTATACTTAAATCCAGCTATGTGGAAGTCTAAGCCCTTATCAGTAATTTGATTATTTAATACAGTCTCAATATCTTGACCACTAAGCATTACTTTATTTAATACATTTCCAAATGGTTGGATAGCGAATAAATCACCAAACGTAACTTGACCAGCATCAAGTTGTGAACGAACTCCACCTCCGTTCATCATTGCGAAGTCAGCATTCATTGAAGCTTTCATTCCATCTGCAATTAAGTTTCCTAATGCAAAATCACCGATAGAATCTGAAGATGGGTAACCTTTTGGTAAAGTCTGCATAGAATCGCCTACGATTTCAGCTTTAATTGGTGCTATTAAATCCTCGTATTTCTTCATGATCGAAGAAATTGTCGGGTCAGGCGTATAATCTTTTTGATAAACTGTTACTACTTCTGCTTCCTTCTTAACAATTTCACCTGTAACTGCATCTAATTCTAAATCTACATCAGAAAATGCAGATCCATAGGAATAAGCTTGTACAATTAATTTATTATCAACTTCTTTATTATTAAATACATGATTATGAGCAGCAAAAATAACATCTACTTCATCATCAACTTTTTCAGCAATATCAGTTGCATCATATAAATCCGCTTTTCCTGTTTGAAGAGTAGGGTTATGAGCTAATACGACGATTGCTTTAATACCTTGTTTTTTTAAAATATCCGTATAATGGTTAATTGCTTCAACCTCATCGCGGATTTCAAGCGTTTCATTCCCTTTATGAACAATCATATTAGGAGTTTCTTGCGTTACTACTCCGATAAATCCAATCTTTTTACGGCCTACTTCTTTAATTGTGTATGGCTGCGTAATTAATTGTCCAGTTGCAGTATCATATGCATTGGCAGCAATAACCGGAAAGTTCATTCCGTCATATCCTTTTGTACCATTAGGGTGTTCTCCGCCATTAATCATACGCTTTAATTCAGCAATACCTTCATCAAACTCATGATTTCCAACTGTACCTACATCAAAGCCCATTGCCTCCATCACTTCAACAGTTGGCTCGTCTTGGAATAACGCAGAGATTAGTGGACTTCCACCAATCATGTCTCCTGCGTGAACTAATAATGTATTTGGATTTGTTGCTTCACGCTGCTTCATTGCCGCAGCTGTGTATTCCATGCTACCTGCTAATACATCTTGTCCATTAAGCATCACTTTTGTATCCGTATCAAGTTGACCATGCAAGTCATTTAATCCTAGCAATTGTACTTTAATATTCTCTTTTTGTGCATTTCCTAACTGTAATCTAAAAATACCAAATCCGCTTGCGTCAGTTTTATTCGTAAACGAAATATTGCTATTTGGTTTAATAAACTCTTCTGCTCTTGGTGCAGTTGTAAAAGTTACATTTACATTACCGTTAATCGGGGCGATAGACCAGTTATTGTCTGCTGTTGGTGTTATTGTCTTCATTTCAGAAATATAATCCATTAAAATTTGACGGTTTTCATCAGCAGAATCTACAACTAGTTCGCTTCCTTTAACACCTGGGAAATTTCCACCTCCACTAGCACGGTAGTTATTTGTTACAACAATGAATTCTTGATTTAAATCTAATGGTTGCCCATTATATGTTAAATTTACTACTCGACTTGAATTACTATTTACTAAATTACCATTTATATCATACTTTGCGGGTTTTGTTACATCAATTTGATAATTAACACCGTCAATTACATCAAAATTATAAACAGGGAAAGCTGGATTTAATAAAGCTTGTTCTTCTGTTTTAGATGGATCAATTTGATTATATTTACCGGCGGTCATCTCAATCCACTCATTGACAACAGAACCTTTTACTTTAATAGCTTTTAAAGTATTGTCATAAAGATATAAATCGCCAGCACTTCTAATTGTTAGATCGCCTTTTTTAATCTCTGTATATTCAGCTACTCCATTACGCCCAGCTTTAAATGGAGCACCTACTGATAATATAGGTAATTCTTTATATTCTGGTTTCTTTTCAGCAATATATTTTTCTACAAACCATTTTTGTGCATTTGTTACGACTTGTATTGATGGATCATCTTGAATCAATGAAAAATAACTATGAATATCATCAGTTGTAGAGCCAATCGCTGTATTTACATATTTAACTGTGGCATCATGATTTGGTTTAATAGCTTTTACTATTTCTTGATCCGATGCTACTGTACTTTCAGTTACTGTTTTACCAGTTGCAGGATCCTTCACATCAACGTATACTTCTCTAGTTGAAGACTTAGAATTTACTACTGACCATTTTCCCTTTTCTTTCTTAAGTGTAAGGTCAATCAATCCTAATGAACCGCCACCATATCCTGCTTGAACTGCCGGTACACCGTTAATAGTTCCCTTTGAATTATCTATTCCTGGCAATGGCTTTTTATTAGCCCCTAAAAATAAGGCATCAAGTGTAGCCTCTGATTTTGCCGGAAACACTTTATGTGTGTGAGAAAAGGTAATTGCATCAATACCAGATACTTCACTTAACGAATAAATAACATCTTCAGTATTTTCTTTATTCGCATTAAAACCTGAATGTGTCATTGCGACAATAACATCTGCTCCGTCTTTTCTCATTTCAGGAATGAATTTTTTAGCTGTTTCTACAATATTTTTAGTGATCACTTTGCCATCAAGATTTGATTTGTCCCACTCACTAATTTGTGGAGGAACAAATCCAATGAAGCCAACTTTAATTTCGTGCTTTTTCCCTTGTTCATCGATTACTTTTTTCTTAATAATTTTATATGGATTAAATTTATTTTTGTCATTTTTAGGATTTTTATCGTGATCATCTACGTAAACGTTTGCATTTATATACGGAAAATTTGCATCATTATATGCCTCATTTAAAAAATCTAATCCATAGTTGAACTCATGATTGCCCAGTGTTGCAATATCATATTTCATAATGTTCATTGCTTTAAAGACTGGATGGACTTCTCCCTTTTTTATAGGATCAATTTTAGCTTCATAAGTTCCAAGTGGCGTTCCTTGTATTAAATCACCATTATCGACTAACACATTATTTGGAACTTCTTTTCGAGCTTCTTTTACTAATGTCGAAGTTTTAGCCAACCCAACTTTTTCATATGTTGCGTCTTTGTAGTAATCATAATTTAATAAGTTTGTATGGATATCTGTCGTTTCCATAATACGAAAATTTACTAAATCCTTTTCATCTTTACTTTTTTTGGATGCCAGCACATTTACAGGTTCAATATCTTTAAGTGCAGCATAAGCCTGCTTACTCACAACAGACATACTTAATAAAGATAAAGCTAACGAAATTGACAACGCTTTCGAAATTGTACGAGTCTTTCTCCTCATTTAAATTCCCCTTATAATTTATTAGGATTTAATTAAAAAACATCCCCAAAAATTATTATAAAATTAAAATAGGTTAAAATATATTTAATTATACTTAAATTAAGGTTAACGATTTCTTAAGGAGAAAACAAATGAATTTAGACCATTTAGCTTATATTGTCGATGTCTCGAAAACTAAATCGCTATCAATGTCAGCAAAAAACTTATATATTTCTGTTTCTGCAATATCTCAGGCCATAAATAATTTAGAAGAAGAATTCGGATTTAAAATTTTTACTCGTTTACGCCATGGAACAATCCCCACACCTGAGGGCGAAAAACTAATCGAAAAATCCGTTACTGTATTGGCACAAGCTGAAAAATTAAAACAATTAGCAATAAACAAAAACGAAATACAAAAAGAGATCACAATCGATTCTGTACCAGGATTAATGCATTATATCGTCAATTTAATTAAACTAATTAAATCCGAAAGTCCAAACACAAAAATCGAAGTGAATGGTAAAACAACACAAGAAATCATAAATGATGTAAAGCAAAAAAATGCACGATTTGGCTTAATTTGGATTTATGACAAGTTGCTAAAAACGAATAAAGAAATGGTTTTCGATATTATTCAAGAGGTAAAAATCAATATATGCGTAAGTAAAAAGCACCCGCTTGCTGAATGTAAGCAATTAACAATAGAGGATTTATCAAACGAAACATTTGTCATTCATGATGAACAAAACATTAGATGGTATTATGATGAATTTTTAAAAAATAAATCAGAAATTCTATTTAAAACAAATAATATCGAAAGTATTAGAAGCGCTGTCAAAGAAAATATTGCGATAACAATTGGCATAGACTTTGTTGTCCAAAATGAACCGCTGATACAATCCGGAGAAGTTAAATCGATCGAACTAATTAATCCTTATCACAGTCCCTTTTATGTTGGATTTGTAACAAATAAGTATCCTCCTCTTTCATCTGATGATAAAAAATATATAAATCAATTAAGAAGTGAATTTACCAAAAAGGTAGATCATTAAAAAGAGAAATGCTTTAAATACAAATTTTGATTAAAAACTAAAAAAAGCTAATTTATAAGGTAGAATTTACCTTATAAATCAGCCTTTAAGTATACATAAGTATTTCACAGCCTAATGATACTCACAAGCCAAACCGCATGAGCAACGATTTTTCCCAAATAACAGATGATATGATGCCGGGAATTCCTGATTGACTCGTTGAACTTCAGCAGCAAACTCCTTACTATCCTTTGGTACATTAGAAAGTGCGTCCGCTTTTTCTTGAGAATCAATATTAGCTCCAGGTGGCACGAACTCATTTGGTGCAATCTGCACTCCATTTGTAACGACTGCATTATAAGAAATAAATGCTCCTTTTCCAATAATTGCGGTATAAACGATCGTATTAAAACCAACGAATACATTGTCAGAAATATAGCAAGGGCCATGAATAAGCGCACCGTGAGCAACTGTCACATCATTTCCAATGTAGATAGAGTACTTTTTTTTATCAACTATAATTCATTTATTTACTATTCCATGTAAAACTACTCGATCTTTTATTTAAGAAACTAATTTGAGAAACTCTTTTTTCAACAATTAGAAAAAGCACCTAATCTTTTTTGATCAGGTACTTTTTTAGTCTATGTCACTTATACATGAACTCCAGAAGAAACAACTCCTATTTCAAGAGCCGATGTCAATCCTTCGTACGTTGCTTCTTCAATTGTACGTGGAGCAAGACAGTCCCCTATTTGTCTAACGACTGGAGCCATATGTTTCACTTGTTCATACAACTCATAATTAGGTACACGCCCCATTGCAAGTACAATCGTATCCCACTTTTCTATTAATTCCGTCTCATGCGTAAAAAGATTTCTCAATTTGACTTGATTATTATGAATACCGCCAAAATCAAAATGCGGGCGAACGTCTACTTTTAATTGGTAGAGTCTTTTTAAATATTCATTTACTAAATATGAATGTAATTCTTTTCCTATATGTACCTTAGCAGAAAACAAGGTAACATCGTGATTTTTTTCCTTTAAGTGGATAGCAGCTTCTATACCTGGCCAATCACCAATTAAATCAAAGACTAATACGCGTCTTCCAATTTGTATAGAATTTCCGCTGAAAAGATCATCTACTGTTATGATTCGTGGATCACCGATGCCTTCTACATGTGGAAAGTATGGTCTAGATCCTACTGCACAAATAATCACATCTGGTTTTATCTCTGATATTTTATCAAAAGTAATTTTCTTGCCAAGTTGAACATCAATCTTACTATTAGATAGCTTCCTTATATAATTGTCTAACATCGTTTCAGCTACTTCATGACGCATAGGAGCCTTTCTCATTTTTCTTAGTAATCCGCCAATCTCATCACTCTGTTCAACCAGGATTACTTCATGCCCTTCACCGTCTGCTGTTAAAGCGGCATGTAAACCAGCAGGTCCTGCACCTATGACAAGCACTTTTTGCTTTGCTCTTACGCTTTGGACAAGTGGTAATAATTCTTTTTCTTTACCCGCCATCGGATTTTGCACACATCCAATTGGCAAACCTTTAGAATAGTGACCAATGCAAGCTTGTATACATCCTAAGCACGCATCAATTGAATGTAGGTCTCCACTCATTGCTTTATTCGGTAATTCAGGATCAACGATTAAAGCTCGAGTCATACCGACAACATCCGCTTTACCAGAACCAACTATTTTATCTGCTTCTATAGGGTCGATAATTCGGGAACCGACAAAAACTGGAACCGCACCAGCCATCCGAATTTTAAATGAATGTGCAGAATTATAAGAATGTTTGATTGGTGAAGGTGGAACTATATGAGTTGATCCTGCGTATGTACTTGAGTCACCAGATGTTACATTTATAAAATCTACTCGAACATTTTCAACTAAATGTTCAACGATTTTCACCGCGTCTGTTACATTTGTTCCGTCCATTGTCATTTCATCTGCACTCATTCGAATACCTACAGTAAAATCTTCGCCAACATTATCCCAAATACTTTGTAATATTTCTACAATAAAACGCATTCTATTTTCAAAGGTTCCCCCGTATTCATCAGTTCGACGGTTAGTATGGCTCGACCAAAATTGAGCTGGTAAATAACCATGGGAACAACAAACTTCTACTCCGTCGAGACCGGCTTTTTTAGCTAATAAGGCTGAATAAGCATACCCTTTTATAACATCTTTAATTTCTTCAATGTTCATTGGTCTAGGCATTATTCCAAAGCGAAAACTTGGCTCTGAAGAAGGTGCCCAAGCAGCATTACGATAATCGCTTGATACGACTTCTCTACCGCCATGAAATAGTTGACTAAACACTTTCGTCCCATATTGATGAAGTTGTTTTGCGATTTCTGTGTATGCTGGTATCACTTTTTCATCAAACCCTGCAATCGTATGAGAAGTAAGCATGCCCGAAGAGTGAACAGCAGCCGCTTCTAGAATAATAAGTCCTGCTCCACCCTTCGCACGAGCAACGTGATAGGCAGTCATTTCAGGAGTGGGAATGCCATTTTCTACATAATTAGTTTGATGTGCTGTCGATAAAATTCTATTCTTAAGTTCGGTATTTCCAATTGTCACTTGTGAGAATAGGTGCTTAAATTGAGTCATAATTGACCACTTCCTTTCTCCTAAAATACACCCTTAAACATTTTCTCGAAAATTAGTAAGCATTCGATCGTTCTTTTCTGCTACAAATTTAGTCTTTCTTGTAACTCTACTTACTACTAGCGTTACTGCAAAATTAATAACCATTACAACTAAACCAACATCAATATCTTGTATGACATGAGGAAACGAAGGAAACAGAGTCGCTAACGTTGTGCCAGTTGTTGTAGAATAAGTAACTGCTGCAACTCCGATTATAATGCCGGCAGCCGCTCCTTGAACTGTTACTGGATTCTTCTTCCAAAGACTAAAATACAATGCTGGGAACAACTGCGCCATAAAGCTATATGCCATAATATACAGTGTCATAATTGTATCGCCACCATTTAACGTAAAATAGAGTGTTACTAGTGCAAGTATAGGTACTAATACTCGAGTTAGTTTAATAAGCTGGTCATCTGTTGTATTTGGTTTCAACGCTTTGTAAACATTTTTAGATAATATTGTAGCGGCGGATGTTAAGACTAATGAACTTGGTATTAATGCTGCTAATGCTCCTGCTGCGCCAATTACTCCTACAAACCAAGGATCAAACGAAATCTTCGCGAGTTTAAATAATGCTAAATCTACGTCTCCACCTTTTAAAGATGGAACTTGAAGAATTGCAGCGAATCCAACAAATAAAGAAAAGACAATTATAATTTGATAGATTGGCATAAAAGCTGCATTCCAACGAAGTGCTTTTGCACTCTTTGAAGAAAAAATCCCCATAAGCATATGTGGAAACATATAGAATGAAAGGGCTAACATAATACTAGTTGTAATAAACCAAGATACACTTAAACCTTTTTCAGGAAATAACATCAAATCAGGTTTAGCAGTTTGGATTGCCTCAAACATTGGATGAAAACCACCGTAATAATGTACAGGAAAATAGATTCCTACGAAGATGACAACAAATAAAATCAGAGTATCCTTAATAACAGCAGTCCAAGCAGAACCATGAATGCCCGAAACTGTTACATAAATTGTGATCGTAATGACAGCAATCGTAATCGCAATACTCTGCGGGATTTTCCCATAAGATGCCTCTGAAACAATAATACCTAACCCTTTCAATTGCATTGTTAAATATGGAATAATAGAAATGATACTAATGACTGAAACGAGAATTCCTAGTGCTGAACTATTATACTTTTTCGTATAAAAATCAGATTGTGATACAACATTATTTTCTTTTGCATACTTCCAGACTGGCGGTAACAGCCAATAAGCTACAATAAAATAAAAGGCATTAAAGGCATATACTGCTGGCATTCCAAATGAATAAGCACTTCCCGATGCCCCCATAAATGTAAACGTCGTAAACATTTCTCCTGCCAACAAGAGAAACACAAAAAGAGAACCAAAACCTCGTCCACCAATTGACCACTGCTCAAAAGTCATCTCTTTACCTTTACGTGCTTGTAAACCTAACCAAATGGATAAAGCTAAAAAGCCAAGAATTATGATTAGTGCGGAATTCACTCTTGCTCGCCCCCTTTATTAGCAGGATCTAACTTATTCACAATTAATAAAAATATTGATGTAAGAAAAACCCATAGAATCGTCCAAAAGAGAACAAATGGCATTCCAAGAACATATGGCTCGACTTTATTAATAACCGTGAGCGATCCAATAGCTGGTATCGCACTTAATATGTACAGTAATTTTTTCATTCGATACCCTCCCCTTCTTTATCCTGAGACTAGATAAATATGAAAAATACTTTTGATAGATTAAGACAACAACTATAAAATAAAACGCTTTCAAAGTATCGAACAAAAAAGAAAAGCCGAGTATTATCAATAGGAAAACTATAAATACTTAGCTTTTTAAAACGCTTATAATTTAAAATTTAAACAACGAATAGGAATCTATCATTTTTACAACCCTAAAAGAACTCCAATATCACTCGATCGCTTCTTTAATCATCTCGTGAAAATGTTGCATCGCATTCTCAGTAGGTGAATAAATACCATTTTCAAATGCATTAGAATGTAAACCAGATTGCAATAATTCTACTAAATCAAAATCCTCTTCTCGCACTTGATCAACAAATTTAATCATTTCCTCTTCTTCTTTTGAAATTTCTTCATTCATAAGGAAATAGCGATATACTGCCAATGTTTGGTTTGCATCAATAGGAATTAGTTGTGTTGTCGTCATATTTCCACTACCAGAATATACACTCAACATCATATTTGGCCAAATCCAGTAGAAACGTGTTAAGCTTTCCTCCTGGTTTTTTACATTTGAACATTGGTAAGAGAATTTATCACAAGGAACGATGCTATAATTCGATAAATCAAATGTTTTCGAAAATGATGGATGTGCAACTGGACAATGATCGCACTCTAAAAAATTATCAACAACTGCTTTCCAATTAGCCTTAATCAGGCGTCGGTTTTCTTTTACTAATTGTAATGAATCCATAAAAGGGTAACGACTTAGTTCGTTTACTAATTCTCCATATTCAACAGAAAATGCTGGAGCTTCCATATTTAAGTTTACAAAGATCATAGAACGATGTATTTCTAATTGAATCGACTTCAAACAGTTATATTCTCCTAAATCAATATTTTTAAAGTTTGGAGCACGATTTACATGCCCATCCAACTTAAATGTCCAGCCATGATAAATACATTGCAGAATTTTTTTATTTCCTGATTCACTCTGCTCCACCTTTGTACCACGATGTGGGCAAATATTATAAAAAGCGCGTATTTTACCATCATTAGCATGTGTAACTAAAATAGATTCGCCAGCAACCTCAAAAGTGAAAAAATCACCAACATTTTTAACTTGACTAGTATGGCCAACAAATATCCAATTTTTACTGAAGATTTTTTTTCTTTCTGTGTCAAATATCTCTTGGCTTACGTACGTTTTATACGGCAATGAAGTTTGTAAAGTTTGTGTTTCCCTTATAGACATAATAATGATTCCTCCTTTTAGCTTTATGATTAGTTGGATTTCAGTTGAAACTTAATCCTTCCTTTATTAATTAACTTAAGCAAGAATTATGCCAATATTGGATTTCGTTGTATGTATGGAGATAACACTATTTATCTATTTTCAAACCATAATAATTATCTTATAATTTACTCAATTCAGTCAATTTTAACTCAACTTACTATTTTTGAGATTAACACTGTTTTTAGAGGAGGTTTTAGTTTTGACAAATATAACAAATGACAAAATAAAAATTGAGATTAGTAATGAGATACTACAAAAAATATTGGACAATTCTCCTAATGAATTTTATGTACTTGATAAAGACGCCCGTATTGTGTACATGAACAAAGCTTGTGAAAGACATTATGGCATCAAACTAAAGGATGTAGTAGGAAAATCAAACGATGAATTAATTTTAAAAGAATATTGGAAACCACTTATTCTCCCACGCTTACTGAAGGAAAAGAAAACGGTCATAATGAAACAAATAAGTTATGTTGGAAAAGAAATCATCACAACAGCCATTCCTGTACTAAATGAGAAGCAAGAAATTGAGCTAATTATCACAACTTCACAGGATGCAAGCTATAAAGATTTATACATACCTGATGAACAGGAAATAAATGAAGCTGATCAAGCAGCGATTTATAAAAATAATATTATTACGAATAACAAGGAAATGAGTAATATTGTTAAGGTTTGTGAAAAAGTTGCAAAAGTAGATGCAACCGTATTAATTCAAGGAGAATCTGGTACAGGAAAAGGAGTAATCGCAAAATATATCCATCAAAAGAGCAATCGAAATAAAGCTCCTTTTTTATCTTTAAACTGTGCAACTATTCCAGAAGATCTACTAGAATCAGAACTTTTTGGATATAGAGATGGAGCGTTTACTGGGGCAACAAAAGGTGGCAAGCAGGGACTTTTAGAACTTGCAGATGGGGGTACTGTATTTTTAGATGAGATTGGCGATATATCACCAAAAGTTCAAGCAAAGCTTCTAAAAGTTATTCAAGAATTTGAATTTATGCCAATTGGAGGTAAACAATCTAAAAAAGTCAATATCCGTATTCTTTCTGCAACAAATCGAAACTTATATGAAATGGTACAAAACAAGGAATTCAGAGAAGACTTATATTATCGCCTTCATGTCGTTAATATAAAGATTCCACCATTACGAGAAAGAAAAGAAGATATCATTCCACTAACCTACCATTTTCTATCTGAATTTAATCGAAAACACAACTTAAATACAATTATTTCTGAAGAAGCTTTGAATACTTTATACAACTATTCATGGCCTGGAAATATACGACAATTAGAAAATATGCTTGAAAGCCTCGTCATAACAAGTGATAGCATTATAAAAGTCGAGGATTTAACTAATCTATTAATAGAAAATAAAAAGGAAAGTTCAGTCAATGAAGAAAATAGCGATTGCTCGCTACTAGCTTCACTAGAAGAAGTTGAGAAAAACATTGTAATTAATTCCTATACAAAATATAGGAACACAAGAAAAGTAGCAGATGATTTAGAAATCAGTCAGTCAAAAGCAGCGAGGCTAGTTCGGAAGTATTGTAGTGAATTAGACTTCTACAATTAAATTTGAAAAATAGAAAATACCCGGTAAATAGCCGGGTATTTCTATTTTGAGCGAATTATACCTGATCCATATAGACTGTTTTGACCTGTGTATAAAAGTCGATTGCTGTCTTTCCTTGTTCACGAGAGCCTGTACTTGAATTTTTACAGCCTCCAAATGGTACTTGTGGCTCTGATCCTGCTGTTTCATTGTTTACATGCACTAGCCCAACATCAATGTCTTCAACAAAGCGCTGTGCGATTGTAAAATTATTTGTACAAATTGCCGCACTTAAGCCATATTCAGTATCATTAGCCATATCTACCGCTTCTTCATAGTTTTTCACTTTAAAAAGCGCTATAACTGGTCCGAAAATTTCCTCTCGTGCAATACGAGCATCTTGTGAGACATTTTCAAAGATAGTAGGCTGTACATAGAAACCATTTTTCAGATCATTTTCTGCTGGAACTTCACCACCATATAATAGCGTTGCTTCGTCCTTACCTGCTTCTATCATCGCAAGCACGCTGTCTAGTTGTAATTGAGAAACAGCTGGACCAACAAATGTATCGTCATCAAGTGGATTACCAACTTTTAATGTCTTCGTACGTTCTACAAGTTGGTCACGAAATGTTTCATAAATTGATTCTTCCACAATGATTCTACTCGTTGCTGTACACTTTTGGCCGGTAGATCTAAATGCACCGCTCACAGCTATTTCAACTGCTTTTTCGATATTTGCATCTGCAAGAACAATAAGCGGATTTTTCCCACCTAATTCCATCTGAACTTTCTTTCCTTTTGCTGTCGCCTTCTGCTGAATCTGATTTCCAACCTGATTAGAGCCTGTAAATGAAATAGCTTTAATAAATGGATGTTCAACTAATTCTGTTCCCACAACTGATCCTCTACCAAATACACAGTTTACAACACCTGCTGGAATACCAGCCTCATCTAGAGCTTGTATGACATGATATACTGATTTTGGTGTCAGATCCGCTGGTTTAATAACTACCGTATTTCCGTAAACAAGTGCAGGAGCCATTTTCCATACAGGTATTGCGATTGGAAAATTCCAAGGTGTAATCAATCCAATTGGCCCGATAGGTGTACGAGTTGTGTATAAAAATGTATTTGTATTACCAGAAGGAAACACTTCTCCAACTGGCTGCCTAGCTTCTCCTGCAAAATATTCAAGGATGCTAATAGCACGTTGTGTTTCTCCAATACCCTCAGCAAGTGTTTTTCCCTCTTCAAGTGCTAAATCACGCCCTACTTCATGGACTTTTGCTTTTAGTAGATCTGCTGCTTTTTGTAAGTACGAAGCTCGTTGTTGATAGGAAAGTTTCTTCCACGACTGAAAGGCCGTTTTGGCCGCAATAATGGCTTCTCGTGCATCCTCTTCTGTACTTGATGGAAATTCGCCTAATGACTCACCATCGTGAGGACTATTATTTTCACGATACTCTCCTAAAGTAGGTTGTTTCCATTGTCCATTAATATAATTTGCAAAACGCATGTCGTTTCCCCCAATTAGATTATTTTTATACTAATAATGCCAATTGCTAACATTCTACTTTATTTGCTATAAAGTAAATTCATTTTAGACTTATCTTGACCAACAGATAAAATTTTCGGATTTGTTACAACCTCGATTACAGCTGGACGGCCTGATGATAATGCTCTTTGTAGTGCTGGTGCAATATCGGCATTGTTTTCAACCTTCTGACCGTATGCACCAAATAATTTTGCAAGTTCAGCAAAATTCGGATTTGTCAGCTCTGTTCCAATTACTCGATCTGGAAAATGCTTTTCTTGATGCGTACGAATTGTTCCATACAAATTGTTGTTCACTACAATTGAAATGACCGGAATGTTGTACCGTACTGCTGTTTCGATTTCCTGTAGTGTCATCATAAAGCCCCCATCTCCTGAGAAGGAAACTACTGTTTTATGTGGCTGTGCGAGTTTTGCACCAATAGCAGCAGGTAACCCGTACCCCATTGCTCCAGATGTTGGTCCGACATATGTATTTTCATGTTCAAAACGATAGTACCTAGAGAGCCATCCAAAGAAGTTCCCTGCATCATTTGTAATAATTGTATCTTTAGGAAGATGCGCGACTATGTCATGCATAAGCCCATCCATGTCTACGTATTCATCTGTGTAATCTTCTTTCACTTTTGAAAAGTTCATGTATTCGTTATGTAGCTTTTCTACTCGCAATTCATCTGAAGTTAAAGGCGTAGATAAAGCAACTGCTACTGCCTCAGCTAAAAAAGCTTTCGCATCAGCTGTAACTGCCACAGACGGAGCATAAACTTTTCCGAATACATCCTCAGAAATATCAATATGAATCAGTTTCCCTTTTCCTGAAAGTAATGAATAATCTTGCGTTCCTACTTGGGAAAATCTTGTGCCTAGTGCGATCACTAAGTCTGCATTGTCAATCGCTTCAAGTAAATACTTCGGTGTTCCAAAACCAAGCCATCCTGCATAACAAGAATGTGAGTTTGGAAACGCGTCAAAACGACGGAATGCTGTAACTACGGGTATTTGTAGTGTTTCAGCAAATTTAACTAATAAAGGAACAGCTTGCGAACGAATGACACCTCCGCCTGCTATAAGAATCGGACGTTTTGCATTTTGAATCATTTCTACTACTTGCAAAACGCTCTCTTTATTTGGCCGAGTTGGCTGAGACTGATAGACCGGAATTTCTACCATTTCGGCTGTGTCTTCTAGCATGTCATGAGGTAATGCAACTAGCACTGGACCAGGACGACCTGAACGAGCAATATGAAATGCACGATGTAAAAGCTCAGGAATTCGTTCTACTCGATCAATCTCTACTGTCCATTTGCACAAATGGCTAAACATCCCAACAAGATTAACCTCTTGAAATGCTTCCTTTTCTTTATATGGGCGTTCCACTTGTCCAATAAGTGCAACTAGTGGCGTAGAATCTTGACTGGCAGTATGTATGCCAATTGCCAAGTTTGAGGCTCCTACTCCGCGAGTTGCCATACAAACGCCAACTTCACTAGATGCTTTTGCGTAGCCTTCCGCCATAAATGAAGCTCCGCCTTCGTGCCTAGCTGAAATCAAGCTAATTTCTGGATGCTCATATAACGCATCCATTACTCCTAGATAACTCTCACCGGGTACACAAAAAACTTTTTTTACCCCTTCCTTTGCCATAACATTGACGACAGCTTTTCCTCCACTAATTTTCATTGCTCAGCACTCCCTTCTACTATGCAAAGTCTTCCTATACAACTAGCTATCTATTAGCTAGTTGAATTTTTTATTAAGCTTTAACAGTCTCTACATTAACCTCTTCAAATGGCCAAGCTGGAAGCATCTTTCTTAAAACCTTATCTTCTCTATAACCAAGGTCATATTCAGCTTGCATAATTGTATGAACCTCTCTTGTTCCCTCATAAATTACTGGCGCTTTTGAGTTTCTTAAATAACGCTCTACCGGGAACTCATTTGAAAATCCATATGCGCCATGAATTTGCACAGCATCATTTGCTGCTTCATTTGCTGCGTTACAAGAAATCCATTTTGCTAGTGACGTTTCCCTAGTGTTACGCTTTCCATTATTTTTTAACCATCCAGCTTTATAGACTAATAGACGTGAGATTTCAAGATTTGAAGACATTTTAGCGATCATTTGTTGTACTAATTGATGTTTTCCGATTTCTTTACCAAATGTTTTTCGCTCATTACAATATTTTACGCTAGCTTCAAGTGATGCCTGAATTAAACCACAAGCACCAGCTGCAACAGTAAATCTTCCATTATCAAGCGCAGACATTGCAATTTTAAATCCTTCACCTTCGAATCCTAATAAGTTTTCAGCAGGTACTCTTACATCATCTAAAAATACTTCTCCAGTATTTCCAGCTCTAATTCCCATTTTTCCTTTAATCGCTTTTGTAGAAACTCCTTCAAAAGTACGTTCTACGATAAAACAAGAAATGCCATGATGCTTTAAATCATGATTTGTTTTTGCAAAAATTAAGAAATGATCAGCTACATCACAGAGAGAAATCCATGTTTTTGAACCGTTTAAGATATAACTGTCCCCATCTTTTACAGCTGTTGTCGCCATTGCTACTACATCAGAACCTGCATTTGGTTCAGTTAACCCAAATGCCCCAATTTTCTTACCTTGTGCTTGAGGAACAAGATACTTTTTCTTTTGTTCTTCACTTCCCCATTGCAATAAAGTCATGCTATTTAATCCGGTATGTACTGAAACAGCCGTACGGAAAGCCGTATCGCCTCGCTCTAATTCCTCGCATATGATTGCTAAAGTATTATAATCCATTCCAACTCCACCATATTGTTCAGGAATACATACGCCCATTAGATCTAACTCAGCAAGACGTTTTAAAATATTAGCCTCAAAATGTCCTTTTTCATCCCATTCCTTAATGAACGGTATAATTTCACGATCTACAAATGATCTAACTACCTTTCTTACACTATTTTGTTCTTCTGTTAATGAAAAATTCATTTTATTTCCTCCTCAAATTGTATTATTTCGCTTCATTTCCTCTATTTCTAATTGTGAATAACCAAGCTTAATCATTACTTCTTCAGTGTGTTCTCCATGCAATGGAGGATGCCTTAAAACTTCAACAGGTGTTTTTGATAATTTTAGAGGTGAACCAACTAACTTTAGATCCTTTACTGTTGGATGATTTACTTCTAACACCATTTCCCTTGAAATAGCTTGTTCAGTCTGCAGGGCCTCACTTACGTTATAAATAGGTCCATTTGGAATACCATTTTTATCTAAAAGGGCCTTCCATTCATCTTTACTTTTTGTTTTTATTTTATTTGAAATTAATTCTTCAATTTGTTTTCGATACTGTAATCGACTAGCATTTGTCTTATATGATTCATCTAATAAAATCGGTTCTTCAATAAGTAACGCAAATCGATTAAACTGATTATCATTTCCAACTGCAATCACCATCTCACCATCGCTAGCTGAAAAAACTTGATAAGGTACAATATTAGGATGATAATTCCCTAATCGTTCAGGAACAACTCCACTACATAAATAATTGCTAGCCACATTAACTAAAGCAGCTAATTGAGAGTCAAATAGTGAAATGTCAATTTCCTGTCCTTCACCTGTACGATTTCGATGTTGCAAAGAAGCAAGAATTCCAACACATGTGAATAAGCCAGTTAATACATCTGAAATGGCAACACCCACTTTTGTTGGCTCGGATTCTTTCTCGCCAGTAATGCTCATTAAACCTGACATTGCCTGAATGATATAATCATATCCAGGAAGTGAAGAGTTAGGTCCTTTGCTACCAAATCCGCTTATTGACGCAACAATAAGATCTTCTTTAATCTCTTTCATTTCTTCATAAGAAAAACCTAGTTTTGCTAATGTGCCGGGTTTAAAGTTTTGGACGACAACATCCGCTTCTGAAATAAGCTTTCGTAACACTTCTTTACCTTGACTAGATTTTAAGTTCAATGTAATGCCTTGCTTATTTCGATTGGCGCATAAATAATATGCGCTTTCTCCCTCTACAAAAGGAGGTCCCCACCCCCTTGTCTCATCCCCACTACTAATACTTTCAACTTTGATTACCTCAGCACCTAGATCACCAAGGATCATCGTACAAAAGGGACCAGCTAGCACTCTAGTTAAATCAATAATCCTGACACCATGTAATGCCCCCGACAATTTGATCACCTCTTCATCTACTTTTCCTCCGCCAATTTACTAGTCTCTACTAGGCAATTAAAATGGGTATAACTTCTGGAGTTGCTTGTATTTAGAAAATTAAAGGGATAGATTGTCCCTCATTTTCTTTATATCTTTCATAATGCAAAACCCATGCCAACTTAAAAACTCCTCCGTAGATAGTTATTACAGTCCTAAATAGAGAAAAACAAACCTAAATTTCACTCAAAACTGTCAAAATTAACTCATTAAACATTTTGAAGCTGAAAGTGGGATTATCAAAATTGTTTTATCAACGAGAAATTGGATTATTTCAACGAGAATCAGCATTATATCAACGAGAAATGGCATTATATCAACGAGAATCAGCATTATATCAACGAGAATCAGCATTATATCAACGAAGTTCACAACTTTATCAATATAGTTCATATTTTGTTCGTATTTAAAACCCGTCCAAAAAGAAAAGGGGTGTCCCAATATATGAGAAACCCCTTTTCTAAAACTATATTGATTTTTAATTTTGTTATTTTAGCACTCTATCAAATCTCTAACAGTTGGCTCAAACAGGTCGCAAGCAATATCTCTTTGATATCGATTTTGCTTTTGAGCTTCATTAAATAGGTTAAATGTATTTTTTCTGCTTAATCTTTCAATATCATCTATTACAGCCTTTGGATCAGGCTTTACTAATCCAAAAATAACGGCATCATAAAATCTAATTGCCCCTAAGTTCGCCACAAAATCATTCACCACATCAATCCCTCTTTGCTTGATAATCTTATCTCCCTCAGCAGAGATTGGAATGTTTGCAGCCTCAACAATTAAACTCGCCTTTACTTTATTGGCATTCGATACATTAATTACATCCTCTAAAGCTGCAGGAATCAAAATGTCACAATCTACATCAAGCCATTCTGAGTTACTTCTTACCACATAGTTCGGTTCAAAAAACGCCTGATTCATTTCTCCATGTGAATTTTTGTGGTCAATTAATTTTTGAACGTCTAATCCCTCTTCACAAGTAACAAGTAGATTTGCATCCGAAATCCCGACAATTTTATAGCCTAATTGCGATAATTTCAACGCACAGCTTGCTCCAACGCATCCAAATCCTTGAATAACTACTTTTGCTTCTTTATTTTTACCTTTAAACTTCCACGCTTCATCTGCGCAATATGCAACACCGTAGCCTGTTACTGCATCATTTAGAAGGAAACAATCTATTTTAGAAGCTAGTAAATTATTAAAATCTATTATTCCTTTTTGAACATTTGCATTTTCCTTCATCGATTTAGTTAAAGGTATTCCTACATTAAATTCATCAAATACTCTAAGTACATCCTCATACTTCGTACCTAAATCACTTCCTAAGGATACTCCTGCTTCAACATATGGCATCATCGCAATTAAAAATCTCCTTAATACATCATACGCATCCGGAGCTTTATAATCATAAGCAATTCCGGCTTTGCAACCGCCTGTAGTTACACTTTCTGAAGCCATATATTTATAAGCCATTGCCTCTGCCAAACGTTCTACTTCTTCCTTTGTCACTGTAGGATGCATTCTTGTTCCACCGCCAGCGTACCCTTTGACAAAATTATGTACTACTAACCATCCTTTTGCATCTGTTTCATTATCATTCCACTCGACAACTAGATAAGGTTTTTTCATAGATTTCCGGCTCCTTTAAGTAAATTTTAGTAAATACACTCCACATTATCCGTTAAATTATATGAATCATTGAGCTCAATTTTAATCTTTAACTAGTCATAATGCCTCAAAAAAGTGTGAAAGATATCAATACTTTATTGTACAGGTACCTCCCCATGATCTTGTTTAATGCCCATCTTATTTTTCTTTCTTCCGTGACGTATAAAGTAATAAAGATAACTTACACCCATGAACCCTAATCCGCCATACAAGGATGAACGCTGCGTGGGATCATATGCCATAAATAAAATAGAAATTCCACATAGAACAAGGCATAAAATAGGAATTAATGGAAAGAGTCGTACTTTGTACTTTAAATCTTTTACATCTCCACCGTTTTTAATGTATTGTCTTCTAAAATTGAATTGAGATAACGCAATTGCCATCCAGCTGAGTGTACCTGCTAGTCCCGTTACAGAAAGCAAGACTACAAACAAAGTCTCTGCAGATACTACACTTGTCAGCAACGATACTAAAGCAAACAACAGACTGAACAATACTGCATTAGCCGGAACACCTCGGGAATTCACTTTACCTAATGCAGCAGGTGCCATACCACTTTTTGAAAGCGACCAAAGCATTCGAGAACAAACATATAATCCAGAATTTCCTACAGAAAGAAGTGCTGTTAAAATAACAAGATTCATAATATCTGCAGCATAAGGGATCCCTACACTGTCAAAAACTGCTACAAATGGGCTTTCAACTACACCAGCATGCCTCCACGGAATTAAAGCTGCTAAAACCATGATTGCTAACACGTAATAAATCAGTACTCGAAAAATGATACTACGAATTGCTTTTGGAAGAGTCTTTTCTGGTTTTTCGCTTTCACCTGCCGCAATTCCAACAACCTCTGCCCCTTGAAATGCAAAAACAACCGCCATCATACTAGTAAATATTGATGAAAAACCATGTGGAAAAAGTCCACCATCATTCGTAAAATTAGTAAACATTGGAGCGGAATGACCTTTACTACCAAACCCAAAAACGGTAGCCGCTCCGATCAGAATAAACGCTATAACAGCAAATACTTTAATTCCTGCAAACCAAAATTCTGTTTCAGCGTAGCCCTTTACGCTAAGAATATTCAGGGTTAACAAAAGAATTATAAACACAAGACACCAAATCCATACCGGTACATGAGGAAACCATCTTTTCATCAACATTCCAGCTGCAGTAAATTCCAAACCAACCGTTGTCGCCCAACTAAGCCAATACATCCAGCCAATCGTAAACCCTGTACTTGGCCCAATATACTTGGTAGCATAAGTCTTAAATGAACCCGTTACTGGCATCGAGACAGAAAGTTCACCTAAACAAACCATCACTAGATACATAACCAATCCACCAAATAAATAGGCAACGATTGCTCCTCCTGGTCCGGCTTGATTAATGGTTAAACCAGAACCTAAAAATAAACCTGTACCAATTACTCCACCGAGTGAAATCATAAATAAATGTCTACTTTTCATGGTGCGTTGTAACTGCCCTTTTTCATTGTTAGATTCCATATTGACCCACCTTTTTTTAGAATATTCAGAAAAAATAAAGCGAAATAATAGAAAAATATATCTACTAAAATAGCATAAACTTGTAAACCTTTTCATTTTCTAATAACTCCTAAAAATCACTACAGAAACTAAACAAAGAACAGCCGAGCTTAATGGCCATAGAATTCTCATTAAAAGTAAAATAGAAGATTGTCTCATTTTTTGATATTCATCTTCCACTTAAATACATTTTTAAACAAAATTCTAGTTGCTCTTAAAACGAATGACTAAGAAATTTGAATTTTTTCTTCTAAAGCACCTCCTATTTCCGAACCATCTATGATAGGAATACATGAGTAAAACTTATATCATCTTCCTAATAATGTTTAAGCAAAATTCGTGCCAACAACAAAACATGATTAAACCAAGAAATAATCTATTCCTTTCATCTAAAACCAACTGATTGATTTTAAAATCTACTCAATTTATTTATTTTAGACTCAGTTACTTTATTTCAATTAAAGGTTTTCTTCAAGGAGATCTTTCTTTTTTTTTCTTAAATTATGAATCTTACTACCTTTTTGTCTTTATTTTTATATCATGTCATAAGTAGATAAAATTCTACAAAAACTATGTCATCCCTCCCAATAATTTATTAGGTTATTTTAACCTTGATATTGTTTTTGATTTTTGTAAAGTGAGTCATCAATCCTTTAATTTGCTGTGATCAATAAAAAAGACTCACGAATTATTCCATGAGTCCTTTTCTCCACCAATTATTTTAATATGTCTTTCTATTTACTTAAACCCAACTTTTCCAAAATACTGTCTAACGTTTCACCTTTATAAGTAGTCTTCGCTTTCGGTACAACTTGAACAGTTTTATTTTGTAGTCCGAAGTTTTTAATAATAAAATCCATATCCTTTTTATCTACTACTTTATCAAAGTTAAAGTCTGCAGTAGCTTTATTTGTACCCCAATATGTTTGGACAGCTAACGCATCTAAAATATCAATTACGTTATCTTTATTTGAGTCACCTGCGGCAGCAATTGGCATTGCTACAAGTAGATCTTTACCAACCAATTCTCCTCTTACTTCATCAGATAAATTGACTTGTTTGTACATTGTAAAATGACCAGGTACATCTACTTTTATTGTATAATCATTTTTTTCAGCTTTAAAACCATCAGCTTCAAATACACCATTTTGATTATTGATTGGTGCTTCGACAATCGTTTTATTGTCATATGAACTAACAGTAACTTTTGCACCTAATGACCTTTGATCTAAATTAACATTAGTTTGACTAGTAGAAGGATCCATTGTACCTTCTAAACTTAAAGAACCTTCTAATTTCGAAATTGTTGTTTTCGTTTTATATCCTTCCATATAAGTATAAACATTTCCCGTCTCAACATTTGATTGATCAATTGTCGTAGAATTAATGAGATGCCATGAGAACGGGGTACTTACCATATATTTATTTAATGTTTTTATATCGAAATTAAATAATTGTAAATCCTCAGGAAGTTGTTTATTACCTAAATAATTAAAAGTAAATGTGTATTGGAGTACATCTGGCCAATTTGTTGGTGCCGTTGTTACTGTAACGTTTGCTTCACCATATTGCTTAACGGCGGCATTCACTTTCACATTTTCAATTTCAGCTTGATCTGAAAAAACTGGTAATGAAATTTTGGTTGTTTTTAAGTTTTTAATATTATTTGAACGAACGCTATAATTAACCGTATCACCCGTCGTGATATTTTGTTTATTTGCTTTTAAATAATAGTATGGGTACGTATCTTCCACGAAAACTACTTTTAACATATTTGAAGCGTCAGCAGATGGGTTTTTCGCAGCATCCATACCATAAAATTGAAATTGTAATGGTTGAAATTGACTGTTAACTAGAATTTGATCAGTGTAATTTCCGTTTTTGTCAGTGTTTATTGGATTTGCAGGAAATCCTCCAAAAAACGATACAACTGAATTACTAGATTGATCAACAGATATACCATAACGATTGGCCTCTTCAACTTCTGGATCTTTTACATTAATGTTAAAATCATATAGAAACTGTCCGTTTGAATCTAATTGACTATTATTATATTCAATTACTTTTTGTTCTAAATGATCAAAACTGCTTGTAAGTGATGGTGCTCCAAGTTCGTATAAGAAATCTGAAGCTGCTGAAAATATTTTGCCATTTTCATTAGAACCTACTAACCTTAACTTATAATGTCCCGTTTTTATCGTCTCCGTTTCACTACTAATTGGATTTTTTGAATCTCCAGTAAATGGATAGTAAACAGTACTAAACCCTCTTGGGATAAAATATGATTGGTTTTCATTTAATTGTAAAGCATCAAATGAACCTACTAATCCAAGATCCTGTCCAGTAGTTGGATCTTGGATGACTACATCTAAAGTTTTCAGATGTGACTTTAATTCAAATGAGAAACCGAGAAATGGAACCATAGTTTCTGGCCATGAATAGTCAGTTGAAAATAATGGATTCTCTACTTTAAATGACTCAATTCCCTCGTTGACTACCCTCACTCCGAACGGTATTTGATATTGCTCCGTTTGATCTTCATTATTTGTAAAAACTACATATCCTTCATAAGTTCCTTTTTCAGCTGTTTTAGGAATGTTCAAATCAAATTTAACAGACTTTTGACTGATTCCGTTTAATTTTATCGAAGTAGGTCCTGACAACGTTACATTATTTAATGCAGCATCTTTTGATCCTCTCTGACCAGTTTGAAATTTAACATTAACATTAAATGTTTTAGCTTTTTCACTTCGGTTTTTTAATGTAATATTTCTAGAGTCAGAAATGTCTTGGTCATTAAAACTAAATGATCCAAAGCTCATTCCACCCGTCAGTTCCTCAATGAATTTTTGTTTACCGTTAATCATATTTGGTGTTTTATCCTTTACTATTAATTCCACATTCGAATGAATAGCTTCATACGCATCTACTCTACCACTTCCCACCTCGAATACACTATATGCTTTTGACAATGGATCAGCCGTATTCATCAGAATCGACTTCACATCAGACGGGGTGAGGTCTTTATTCGATTGAAGTAATAAAGCAGACACCCCAGTAACATAAGGTGTTGCCATGGATGTACCAGATAAGCGCTCATATGCAAATTGATAATCCTTTGCTTTTGTACCATCCACAGTTTTATCGTTGATGTAAAATGGAACTGTAGAAAGTATTGAAACGCCTGGTGCAGTCAGTTCAGGTTTAATATCATAATTAATCCTAGATGGTCCCCTTGAACTAAAATTAGCTAAATCATCTGATGCAGTTTGAAGCTTTGAAAAATCACCAAATGTAAAATCTGATTTCCCTTCTTTTATTGAAGCAGAAATCGATAAGCCATCTTCATTAGATATTGAAAAGGTTGGAATTGCGTCCATCGATTCACCTAATAACTCTTTGATGGCACCTTCTGATTTATTTGCTTCATCATTATACATAATGACTCCAGCAGCACCGTTTGCTTTTGCATTTTTAATTTTATCCATTAAAGCAATTGATCCCCGTTTTATAAAGGCAATCTTCCCTTTAACATCTTTTCCTGTAAAATTATACATATTACCTAATCCTACATCTACAAGTTGATATGTTTTACCTTTTAATGTCGTTAAGTCATCTAAATAGTTTTGAGCCATTTGCCTTAATAAGTAATTTTTATTGTTATTTACTCCAGCGTATTGATATAGATTGATTGCTACTGAAGAAGCACCAACAGTTAATGCTAATGCTGCTGTTCCAGGGGCTCCAACTGTGTACATATTATCGCCACTATTTCCAGCGGCTACAACAGTCGTCACTCCACTAATCACAGCATTATTTACAGCGATAGATGTAGGGAATAAAGGATTATTAATTGTCGCACCTAATGACATGTTTATGACATCCATACCATCTTTTACAGCTTGATCAATTGCTGCAATAATTCCATCACTGTCACCACCACCGTATGGTCCAAGTACACGATATGCATAAATATCTGCATCAGGCGCTACTCCAACCTTTTTATATTCACTATCTGCTACACCTTGTCCGGCGATTATTCCAGCTACATGGGTGCCATGCTCGGTATAATAAGCTGATGTTCCATCAAATTCTGGCTCTCCAGATTTCTTCCAATCTTCATAAGTTGTTTCCATCGGATCATTATCATTGTCAATAAAGTCATAACCGCCCTTATAAGCGTCTTTTAAATCAGGGTGGTTGTAATCAATTCCTGTATCTAAAATACCGATTTTTATTCCTTTTCCCGTAAATCCTTCAGCATGTAAGCGATCTACTCCATCAAATGGCGTGTAATTTGCAATGTTGGACTCGTCCGTTTTGAGTGAACCACTTTTGTCATCTTCAGGGGGTGGATCAATTGTAAATTTTTGATTACTCCAAACTTTCTTTACTGCTTTCAATTTTAATAGTTTACTAATTTGATTAGCTGGCAAACTCATTGAAACACCATTAAACGCATTTTTATATGTACGTTTAATCTTAAAATCTACTTTTTTATTATCATCAGCTAACTGTTGAAGATCTTGTTTAAATGTTTCATGATCATGTTCAACTAAATTATTCGCTTCAGCTTCAGGCAGTTGTTTACCTTCAATACTGGCTTCGAGTCTAGCAATTTTAGCCGGTTTATTAACAAACTCAACTATGACAGGAGTTTGCACTGCTGACGATAGATTAATATCTGAAGAAATTTTAAGTCCAGTTTCATCAGTCGTTGATAACTGGTGTAAGGCTGCTCTTTGAGCTGAAGTTAAATTAGCAAGTAGATCCTCCGCTTTTGAGTAACTATTTGCCTTTGTGACAATTGAATTTTGACCAATTGAACCAAAAACTACGCTAGTTGATAAAGCCAATATTGTTAACCCTTTTATAATCTTATGTCTTTGCACATGCTTATTCATTGTCTTCCTCCAAGGTCATTTAAGATAAATAGAGACATTCATTTTTCTTTCAAATACTTCTAAAAAAAGAAAAGCCACTCATCGACTTTTCTTTCTTTTATTAAATTCCTAATTCTTTTAATAAGTCTTCTAATGATTTGCCTTTATATTTTTTTAGAGGTTTGGGCGCATTATCAACTGATTTATTTTGTAGTAAGTAGTTCTTCTGAACAAATTTCAAATCATTTCCATCAACTGTACCGTCAAAATTAATATCTGCACTTCGCTTGTTAGTTCCCCAATATGTCTGAATAGCCAATGCATCCAAAATATCAATAACTTGGTCTTGGTTTACATCTCCTGCTATAAGATCAGGTGCAGTGATATATTGATTTTTTGCATAGACCGTTCCGTTATATTCATAGCCAATATTTGTTCTAATCTTCGTTAAAAAATGACCTGGAACATTAAATTCAATTGTAAATAAGTCCTTACTTAGGGGGATTTTATCAAAAACATATCTTCCATAAGTATCAATAGGTGCATTGTATTTTGTTCCATTTGAGTCATAAATGTTAACTGTTGCCCCAACTTTATCCCAATCTCTTGAACCAGGATATCCTCCGTTTTCAGGGTCACCTTCATAAAATCCCTGAGGATTAACATATCCGTTTACTCTAGAAAGCTTCGGAAATACTTTAAAACTATATCCACCGTTTAATACTTCTAAGTTTTCATTACTAGAATTTGTGACATTTACGGTTGGATTAATAGTCCCTCCTGTGTAAAATTCTTTTTCTTGAACTTTTAATGTTACCTCTGCAACCACCGAGTGATCTAACTGACCACTAGGGATGTTAAAGTTAACGATTACATCATCACCTTTAACATCAATTGAAGCCTTGCTTGCATAATTGTCAGCAAGTTTTGCGTCAACTAACTGTACACTCTTCATTCCAAAATAATCACCAAAAGTCCATTTCACATTTTTAATATCATTTAAATTATCCAAATAAATTTTAGCTTTAATTGTATCTCCCGCTGTTGCCGTAACTACATCACTTTTAGCATAAGTAACTGGAGTACCTTCTTTCACAAAATAATACTGTTTAGACTCTTTGTTTCCGGACATATCATAACCATCAAATCGAAGAGGCAACACATTTAATGTATCGTCTATAGCAATTTCATCTTTATATTTGCCTTCAGGATCCATTGAGATTGGTGAAGAAGGGAAAGCCCACTCACCATAGTAATAAACGAGCGAATTAGATGATTGGTCGATTGAAATTCCTTGATTCTTCATTTCATCAACTTTTGAATCTTGAATCTGAATCTCAAATGGGTATGTTTTTTGACCTGGTTTATACTCAATAAATGGAGATAAACCATCAAGTGAACTTTTAAAGGTCGGTGTATCTAAATCTATAAATAAGTCCTCAGTTTCGATGAATTTTTTTCCAGAAAAACTAGTGCCAATGAATTTTAATTTATACTGTCCTGGTTGAATATCGCTTGTTTCATCTGAGATAGGCTGTTTTGAGTTTCCTGTAAATTTATAATACTGTCCATTAAATCCTATTAAGTCATAATCGACATTGTCATATGCATATGTTAAATCGACCGTTCCAACAAACCCAATATCTTTACCAGTTTTAGCGTCTTGTAAAACAATATCCATTTTCTCCATTGGTGATTTCAAGTTAAATTTAGTATAGATCCATTGAGCTCGCATAAAATCCCATCCACCTTGATTTAATTGGTCAGGAGAATAAGCTGGATTTAAAACCTCCATGGTATTAAACCCTTCTTCAGATGTTCGTACACTAAATGGAATTCGATATACTTCTGATGAATTAGCATTATTTGTTAATGTGATATAGCCTTCATAAATTCCTTTTTTTGCATCTTTAGGTACGGTCATTCTTGCATTAATTGTTTTTGATCCATTGCCATTTATATCGATTTTATTTGGAATATTTAGCTCTACTCCATTGTCTTTTAAACTGTTTGAGCCCTTCGTTTCGCTAATTGATAGAGTAAATGATTTTTTTACATTTTTATTGTTTTGGATTTTAATTGATTTTGAAACATTAATTTTGCCATCTTCATAATGATTGTCAAAGCTAAGGCCACCAGTAAATTCTTTCACCTTCATTAAGCGTTCTGCTCCTGGTACATAGGCCTTATCCTTGATTTTAAGAATTAGATCACTATGTATAGCCTGGTAAGGATCTACTCGTCCAGCACCTACTTCAAAAACACTATAATCACCATTTAGTGGATCAGCTGTATTCATCAAAATCGATTTAATATCTTCAGGTTGTAACTTAGGATTCGCTTGTAGCATTAAAGCGGCAACACCAGCTGTAAATGGAGTAGCCATTGATGTACCTGAATACCTTGAATAAGCATATTGATAATTATCTTGATCTTCTGGATTAATCATATAAGAAGGAACAGTTGATAGAACACTTACCCCTGGAGCAGTAATTTCAGGCTTCATATCAAAAGTTTGTCTTGCAGGTCCTCTTGAACTGAAATCAGCTAAATGATCTCCTTCAGTCTGTTTTTCCGAATATGTCGAGAAACTGATTGTGTTCTTTCCAGCTGCTAACATGGACCTAACTTTTTCTCCATCATTTTTTGTTAAAGAAAATGATTGTACATAGTTAACAGACTCTCCAAGATTTACCCCTATTTGACCATCAATATTATTCGTAATTAAGACCCCTACTGCACCTTTTTCTTTTGCGTTCATTATTTTTTCATCAAAGGTAATATCCCCTCGATTAATAAGTGCAATTTTTCCATTTAAATCTTTATCTGCAAAGTCAGATGCATAACCTAATCCAACATCCACTATCTCATAAGACTTACCAACTAGATTTTTAAATTGTTCATCGTAATGTCGGGCCATTCCTACTAATTCAATTGGCGATTCACTTCCTATATTTCCATTCAAAGTTGATTCTTGTATTGGAACATCACTTGCTCCTACAGTCAAAGCAAGTGCAGCTGATCCAGGTGAGCCTAATGAATAAGCACCCG
Organism: Gottfriedia sp. NPDC056225; assembly: GCF_042267765.1. NCBI lineage: Bacteria > Bacillati > Bacillota > Bacilli > Caryophanales > Bacillaceae > Gottfriedia > Gottfriedia sp. NPDC056225. The sequence continues at coordinate 47,284 of NZ_JBHJTJ010000031.1, forward strand.
GTCCTTCATTACCCGCTGCTACAACTGCAGTAACTCCATTTAGTACCGCATAATTAATGGCTGTACTAGTTGGAAAATACGGATCATTTACTGCTGCTCCTAATGACAAATTAATGACATCCATTCCATCATGTACTGCTCTTTCAATCCCCTCAATAACGGCTTCAGTAGTACCAGAACCATATGGGCCGAGCACGCGATAAGCATATAAATCTACATCAGGAGCTACTCCTTCAACAGTAATTTTATCGTTAGTACTCTGACCAGCTATCGTACCAGCTACATGTGTACCATGTGAGGTGTAATAAGTTGAACCATTTATTTCTGGATAGCCAGAAGCTTGCCAATCTTTATAAGTTGTCTCCATGGGATCATTATCTTGATCAACAACATCGTAACCACCTTTGTATGCTTTCTTTAAATCAGGGTGGTTATAATCGATTCCTGTATCAATTACCCCTACTTTTATGCCCTTACCAGTAATACCTTCTTTATGTAATTTATCAATCTTTAAATAAGAAAGGCTCTCAACCGAAGTGTTTCCACTAGTAGTCGTACTTTTAGTTTCCACATTTTGAATAGGATCGACCTTGTATTCAACATTCTTATAGACTGCTTTCACAACTTTAGAAGACAACAGCTGTTTAATTTGATTTGCTGGCAGTTTCATTGCAACACCATTTAAAACAGTATTAAAATTTGTTGTAATTTGATGATTTACTTTTTTACTTTTTGAAGTAGGAAAAATGGTTTGAATATCTTTTTTAAACTGTTCATGTTCTTGTACAACTTGCTCGTCCGCTTTTTCTTTTGATAGTTTTTTACCTGCTAACTCAGCATCAATTAATGCAACTTTTGAAGGTTTTGCTTGAAATTGGACGATAACAGAAACTTCATTGTCTTTTTTTAACTCATCTTTTTTAAAGCCAATCAATCCGGACTGATCGTTATATTCTATTTTATTTAAAGCATTTCTTTGCTCAGTAGTTAAAGAAGAAAGTACATCTTCAGCTTTTATCTCTGCAGCTTTAGCCACTGTATTGAAAGGATGATTCACGGCAGGAAATATCATGCCTAAAGTTAAGGAGATAGCTGCTGCTTGTTTAATGAGTTTATTGTTCTTCATTCGACACCATCTTTCTTAAATTTTCAATAAACGATCGTATAATATTCCTTTCTAAATTTTCAGAAAAATCTTTATAAATTTATGATAAATTACTTAAATAGTCACCAGCAATGGGGGTTATTGATTCTAGAAATCTCCTACTTTAGTAACAAAGAGACTTAAATAGCGGATTGATTTAGATGAAAAATAACCGAAGTGAGTCGAACTTATTTATTAAAATGGGGTTATTACCAAATAAGGTGATATTTTTTTAAGAAGTAGTTGCATATAAACATAAAATTATAAAATTGGCCCCACTTAACGTACAATTACCTGCAAAAAAATAGATATTTTTTAACATAAAAAAAGCCTTGCATTCTAATACAAGACTTTTAATTGAATCTATTTTTTTAAACAAGCTCATTGTTTTTCCTGAATCTATTTACAATTGACTGAGTGAACTGATTAGCTCGTTCGACATCGCCTTTTTTGAAATAGTAATCAAACAATTTAATTTCATATGTCTCTTCGGCAAGCCCATAACCCTTATTCTTAAAAAATGGATACGCAGCCGACTCTAAATAATCATAATATTCGTCTTTCAAATTTTGAATTTTAAATACATGTAACTGAAAATAATGTAAATACATTGTATCATTTAACTTCTTAGCTAATGAAAGACCTTCGTGTGCTACTTTTAGCAACTCTGTTTCAGATTGTAGACCTAACTTTGTAGCAGTATTTAGATAACCTTCTAATGTTACGAGATAATGTGGATGACTAGGATCACGTAGCATCAAAGACTGACTATAATTTTCGAATGCTTTTTCGTAGTACCCATTTCGAAATAGTTGATAAGCGTAATTATGAAGAAGTTTTGCCTTTTGATCAATTAATCCTAAATTGTCGGCCATTTCTATTAGTCTTGGGTAACCAGACTCCTTTGTATCAAAAATTTCTTCTTGTTCAACTTGGATTAGCATTAGCATTTCTGTTTCAAGTACTCTATTAAAGCTGTTTGCACTAGTAAAAAATTGAAGTGCTTTATTAGCATAATGATAAGCTAGTATTCGGGAATTCATACACATATAAGCAACAGCTAAATCATAATAATATTCAGGATTATTATAATAAGTTAGATTAATTTTCTTCAAATAAGAAATAGCTTGATTATATTCACCTTGATAATCGAGGTAAAACTTACCTTTAATATGATTTCGCATGTTTTGATCATATAGCGAAAGTTCGCGCCAACAGTCCATTTCCTCTATCAAAGATTTAGCAATCTTACTTTCTCCAATTAATAAATAATATCTAGTTAAAATTAACGTGTATGCTTGATAGAAATCCGGGATTTTTAATAGATTGATTCTTTCTAACTTAGTTTTTATGCTATTTGCCTTTGAATTTAGCTTTAAAATAATTGAATCATGCCATTCATTTAATAATGAGTCCAAGCTTAAGTATGCATCAATCTCATCTTGCATATCGATTTGTAATCTTTTAGCTAACAACTCGATTGTTTCTTCTGATACTTCTGTAATACCACGTTCAATTTTGCTAACATGGGTACTTGAACAAATTTGGTTCCCTAAATCCGCTTGCCTTAATCCTTGAAGTTCACGGTAAAATTTAATGATTTTCCCTTGGATCATGTTTTTCTCCCCTTGCTTTCTCCTCCTACGAGTATTTAACGTGATAAAACAATTTCTCCCAATAACTTTCCTGTACTAAATCGTTTTATTTTATTTATATCACTATTTTTATCTTTTTCAATAACATTATTTAACTCTTACTAAATTTCATATTGCCGCTCCCCCGAATAGTTGAAAATATCGCATTAAAAAAAGAAAAACCCCAAAACAGATTGTTACTTTTCTAACCTATTTAAAACAATACAAGGCAATATTCCCTTACCTTAATACATTTCCCACAAGAATGTTAGGTTAATAGTCCTTACAGAAACCCCATTTGTAATCTATTAATCTAATTATTAACATTAATACCGTAGAAATTTTTCGAAAATTTAGAATGTGTTTTTTCGGAATTTTTTTAATTACATAATGAAAAGAGGAAAACTATGAACAAGAAGAAACAAAGATGGTTTAGCCAAACAGTAAAAAAATCAACCCCCATTGTATTATCATTAGGGCTAATCCTTCCGTCGACACACTCTGGCTTGACAAAAGCAGCTGCTAAAACCAAAAGTAATACAGAAATCAATGCAGAAAAAATTCTTGCCTCCTTAACGGATGAACAACGAGCAGCATTACAAAAGTCTGAAGCAAAGGAGCTATATGGACTTCAAGGGTTTGATGAGAAAGAGCTAAAAGATAACAAAGAGATTTCCGTTATCGTTCAGTTTAAATCTAAACCAGGACAAGCAGCTGTTGTTGATGCTGCTTTAGATGGAAAATCGTTAACAAGAGATGTAGCACAAAGCAAGGTCGACCAAGAGCATTCCACATTCTTAAATGATCTCAAACAAATCTTTCCTGCTAAAGCTGGTATGCTACGATCGCTTCCTTCAACTGGAAAAGGTTTAAATATGGTAGAAACACCTTACCAAATCAAGCGTTCCTTCAAAGCTTCCTATAATGGAGTTTCAATGACGCTACCAGCAAACCAAGTTGAATCACTTATGCAGTCAGATGTTGTTCAAGCAATTTACAAAGATACAACATTTACAATTGAACCACCTTCTATTGCAGAATCTAATGGAAAACCTGTTAAATCGGATAAACCGGAGTCAACTGTGACTGGTGATCCTGTTTCATTCTTAGGTGTAGACAAGCTACACGAAGAAGGTATCACAGGTAAAGGAGTCAAAGTAGCTGTCATCGATACAGGAATTGACTACAATCATCCTGATCTCAAAGATGCTTACAAAGGTGGCTATGACTTTGTAAATAATGACAGTGATCCGATGGAAACGACCTATGAGGATTGGAAAAAATCAGGATTGCCTGAGTTTTATGCTAATGGCTCCGCCTATTACACCGAACACGGCACTCATGTATCTGGTACAATCGCTTCACAAGAGAAAAGTAATAGTGATGTTTCCGTCACAGGAATTGCTCCAGACGCTGACTTATATGTTTACCGCGTACTTGGTCCATACGGTTCGGGCACTTCCTCTAATATTATAGCTGCAATCGACCAAGCAGTAATATCAGGAATGGATGTTATGAATCTTTCATTAGGTGCTGACCTTAATGATCCATACTTTCCAACTAGTACAGCGATTAACTATGCTGTTTTAAGTGGCGTAACCGCAGTAATTGCAGCCGGAAACTCCGGACCTGGGTTCTATACTTTAGGATCTCCTGGAGCGGCAGCTTTAGCACTTACTGTTGGTGCAAGTGATATATCGATGCCAATTACAACCATGAAGGGTAACGTTGCATCTGGATCATCGATTGACCTCCAAACCATGGCAAGAAGTTTTTCTGATGATCTCACAACATTCAAAGGAAAAAGTTTTGAAATGGTTGATGTTGGTTTAGGTGGTGATGATGACTACACCAATAAAGATGTAACAGGCAAAATCGCTTTAGTCGAAAGAGGTACTTATGCACTGGCAGATAAGATTAAGTTTGCAAAAAAACATGGGGCGAAAGCAGTTCTCCTAACTAACAATGTTGAAGGCCATATTGGGGCTTATCTAGGCGAAGCAAGTGACTTTATTCCTACTTTCTCTGTAACACAACAAGACGGGCAAGCTTTAAAGACGCAAGTTGCTGGAGGTAACAATAAATTTACCTTTACTGATGTAACTGTTACCGAAACAGAGGGAGATAAGCTAGCGGATTTTAGTTCTCGCGGTCCTTCATTAGCCAACTTCGATGTAAAACCAGAAGTTGTTGCACCAGGTGTTAGTGTTCTCTCTACTGTACCTGCTTATATTACTAACACAAGTACACCTACTGATTACTCAAGTGCCTATGCTCGAATGAGTGGAACATCTATGGCGACGCCTCATGTAGCAGGTATAGCAGCCTTAATGTTACAAGCTAATCCAAATCTGCAACCTGAGGATATTAAGACTCTTTTAATGAATACTGCAGATCCACTAAATGGAGACTATCTTCCTTATGAACAAGGAGCAGGTCGAGTTGATCCTAATGAAGCGATTCATCCAAAAATGGAAGTTCAAGTTAAAGATGATACCCTCATTCCATTCGGAGAAGAAATGGTAAAAGTTGACGAAAAGACGGGCGGAATTAGCTTTGGTGAACTTTATACAGGTGAAGACCTTTCAATTAATAAAAAAATGACTTTGCAAAACTTTGAAAAAGAAAATAAAAAGTTTACAGCAACAGTTCATTTTCAATTGATAAAAGGAACTTCTGACCCAACTACTAGCGGAATAAAATTAGCCGTAGACCCAGTAATTCAAGTCAAGAAAAACGAATCTAAAAACGTAAACGTATCGCTTACTTTTCCAAAAACAGCAAAAGAAGGCGTCTATACTGGTTATATTATCTTAACTAACCAAAAAGATAAAAATGAGCAATATCGTATTCCTTTTAGTATACGAGCAGTTGAGGAAGGTTTTTATGGATATGCGCTCAATAAAGCTTCAACAACTTTAGAATATAGAATTTCACAAACAGAACCGATGGGAATGGCTTCAGGTGCTGTTTCGCCTGCACTAACTTTTAATATGAAAACACCTATGAAAAAAATGGATATTGTGTGGCAAGATGGAAAAACCGGTCAAGATCTAGGTTATGCTACATCATTAGATCTATCAAAACTTAACACAAATACACAGATTATCTCTTTTCTAAGCATTCTTGGAAGCTATTATCCATTTACTGGTGATCCTGATCATCCGATTTCTGCAATTGCTCAAAACGCAAAACCAGGTTATTACAAGTTAAAATTGATTTCAACTTCAATGACTGGTAAAACATTTACCGGCTATCTTGATCATTATGTAGACATTGAACAACCAGTAGTTACTACATCTTTAGATCAAGAGTCACCATTTCACGAATACAAACCTGGACAAGAAACGTATCCATTTTCAATGCAAATAACTGATCCACAAGTTAAAGAAATGCAAGATGCTGGGATGGATGTAGATTTCTCCGATACTTCCTTTCAATATACATTTATAAATTCAGCTGAATCCAATTTTATTAATATGGATAAAGATGGAAAGTTTTCAGAAGACATTGTCATGCATCCAGAATACCCAGTTCAAAGTTTCACGGTAAAAGGTAGAGATGTGGCTGTAAATAGTCCTGTTAAAAAACAATACTATTTTATCAAAGAGGGTACACCAAACGCATATATCACCAGCCCAATCAATGAAGTAAGGATGGGTGATACAGTGAAAGCAACTCTGAAATTAGATAATATATCTTCTCTGTCATCAGCTAACTGGACTTTCGCAAATCTAGATAAAAACTTTGAAATTGTCGATGCCAAACCAAATGCGGAGTTAAGCCAATACGGAGATGCAAAAGTGACTCTTACGAATTCAAGTACTCCAACTGTACAATTAGATCTACCAACAACAACTCAAATACAAGACAAAGTGGCTGCGGTCGATGTAACCTTAAAAGTGAAAGATGCTATTTTTGGTACATCTATTAATCTAGATCCAACAGTTACGATTAACAACTCAGAAGGAACTACTAATTTAATTAAAGCAGGATATACATGGGGGTTATTATCTTCATTCTCTGAACTTGAAGGTCCGCTTAATGCTGAAGGATTTTTAAATCCTGGTACAACAAATAATTATAAAAATGTAGATTGGCCAAATTCAGGTGCATCCATTAAACTGACACAATCAAATGGAAACGTATTTGATATAACGCCGAATTTAGTGAAGGATGTCAACCGTTTCTCTATTTCAAAATTACCACTGACTGGTGATTCATGGACATGGGAATTTACTTTACCAGGTCACTTTATGGTCAAAATTCCTATGATGTCTGGTTTTGAATACGATGGTACTCTGTATGGTCAACAAAAGAAACTTGCAAGCACCTACTTTATTAAACAGGCTGTTGCAGGAGATGTAAATCAAGATAATGTGATTGATGTTCTAGATGCACTATACATCCAAACATATTGGGGCACTAGCAAAAGAGAGGCAGATATTAATTTTGATGGAAAAGTTGATGTGAATGATCTGAGTTTTGTAGAAAAGAATTATCTGAAACAAAATCAATATGTAGAGAATGCACCTGAACCTCTAAAACAATATAAATCTGCTACTTTAGAAAGTATTAAAATTGCTTTAGGCGTACAATAATTAAATATGATGAAATAGAGATTCAAAAACCTTAGAGATCTATTACTTTTCAAGTAGATATCAAAATAGAATAGTTTCTATCTTTCTCATATTTTCTATAAAAATACGATCGATTTAAAACTACAAAAAGCCCCCTGTACTTTTCGGGGGCTTTTCAGTGTGTTGAAATATAATGGAAATCAACCACACACAACTTACTTAGCAATGATAAATCTAGACAATTAATTGACAAATCCCTATTTCAAATTGTTGAAGCTTGCTATCTCATTTCCAAAGTAAAAAGGCAACAACTCCATAAGGTCAATAG